>JAOPUY010000556.1 GCA_025963265.1 Frankiales bacterium
TCCGCGATGGCCCGGCGGAGTCTGCGTGATCATTGGGCCGGCGAGGGCGACACCCCGGCATTGGGCAGCGAGCACACGCCGGTCGACGTCGAGACCCGCCCAGACCTACTCGTCGTCGCGTCGGGCAACCTGGCGATGCTCTACCTACCTCGCCATCCCGGCCGGCTCACCCTTGAACAGCTGACCGAACTCCATCCCGATCTGGTGGCCGGGCTGACGCAGCACCCCGGCATCGGCTTTGTGGTGGCCGAGACCGACACTCGAGGACCGGTCGCCATCGGCGTCGCTGGACTCCGAAGGCTGCGGGAGGGAACGGTCATCGGCTGTGATCCGCTCGTGCCCTACGGCGATCAGATCGCGGCGGACCTGCTGGAGCACTCCGACCGTGACCACGTTGGAGACCTTGTCGTGTGCAGCCTGCTCGAGGACGGCACCCAGGAGGTCGCCGCGTTCGAGGAACTCGTCGGATGCCACGGCGGCGCCGGCGGCGCCCAGACCCAGGCGGTGCTCCTGCATCCGGCTTCCTGGTCGCCGCCGGATCGGCCGCTGACCTCCTCGGACCAACTGCACCGGCAGCTGACCGGTTGGCTCGAGACCTACGGTCGCCGCCGTCGCGCCCCGGCGCTGTTCATCCCCGACGGATGATTCCTGGCCAGTTGGCACGCGCGAAGATCGTGCCGGCGCTGGGCGTGGTCCTCAAGCCTAGGTCGGTATCGCCACGTCGCCCGGCAGGCGATGGCTCGCGGCAGACGGTGCGGACAGGACGGTGCGAATTGGCTGTAGGCAGCTCGACCGGTCGGCCGTCCGCGGCATTGCGGAAAGTTCTAGTGCCGCTAGCGCTCGCCCAGTTCATCTGCAGCTTCGCCGGTTCGAACATGAACGTCATGATCAACGACATCAGCAAGGACCTCGATACCAGTGTGCAGGGCGTCCAGGTCGCCATCACGATCTTCCTGTTGGTCATGGCCGCGTTGATGATTCCGGGCGGCAAGCTGACCGATCGCTATGGCCGGACGCGTCTGTTCAGGCTCGGCCTGGCCGTGTATGGCGTCGGCGCGCTGTTGAGCGCGGCCGCGCCCGGCTTAGGCGTGCTGATCTTGGGAAACTCGATCCTCGAGGGCGTCGGCACCGCGATGCTCATCCCACCGGTCTACATCCTCGCGACCCTGTTCTTCACCGATTTGACCTCCCGGGCGCGTGCGTTCGGAGCGATCAGCGCGATGGGCGGTATCGGCGCGGCGGCCGGTCCGCTTATCGGCGGCCTGATCACCTCAGCGATCAGCTGGCGAGCAGCTTTCATCTTTCAGGTGCTGATCATCGCCGCGATCGTCTTCTTGAGCCGCACCATGAAAGATCCGCTGCCGGCCGACCCGACAAGCTCATTCGACGCCATGGGCGCCGCCCTGTCCGCGGTCGGTCTGATCTTGCTCGTCACCGGCATTTTGGCGGCCGACAACAACGGATGGTTGGCGGTGGCCCTCGTCGCCGCCGGGGTCCTCGTGCTCGTCTGGTTCTTCACGATGGAGCGCCAGCGAGAACGCGACGGAAAGGAGGCATTGCTTCCGACGGTGCTGTTCCGCAACCGCACGTCCAACCTCGGCCTCATTACCCAGAACATTCAGTGGCTGCTGCTCCTCGGGGTGTCATTCACCGTGTCGGCGTACTTGCAGGTCGTGCGCGGCTATGACGCGATCCAGACCGGCGTGATCTTCACGACGGCCACCGCGGGTCTGCTCCTATCCTCATTCGGCGCCGAACGGTTCGCCAGGCGGCGTTCGCAACGCACCCTCATCCTCGCCGGATTCATCGTCACGATCGTCGGTGTGTTGGTGCTGCTCGTGATGGCGCACGGCTCCCCTAGCGCGTGGGCGTTCGCACCAGGACTGTTTCTGATCGGATTCGGGGTGGGCACGATGCTGACGCCTTCGGTCAACATCGTGCAGTCCAGCTTCGGTGAGGAGTTGCAGGGCGGGATTTCTGGCTTGTCGCGCTGCGTGTCGAACCTCGGCTCATCAGTCGGCACGGCCGTCGCCGGCACCATCCTGGTCGCCGGTCTCAGCAACGGCGCCTACGGCGCGGCCCTGATCACACTCGCCGCCCTCGGCCTCATCGGCCTCGTCGCGGCACTTCTCCTTCCGCGCGGCTCGGTCACGATCGCCGCGTCATCGCCCGGGAAAGAACCGGCCCAGACTTAGTTACAGGGGTATTCGTCGTGATCAAGGAGGAACTGTGAGCGGCCGCGAACAGATCGAGGAGGAGCTTCGAGTCACTCCCGGGCAGCAGGCCGATCTTGCCGGCCGGAGCAGCACCTGGACGGGCGCGGGGGCGTTCGCCGCCCTGGCCGCATCCGAGGCCAACCGGCAGCAGGCCGCGCGTGAGGTTTTCGCGCGTGGGAGGGCGGACTTGCTCGTCGCCCAAGCGTTGTTGCGGACGGAAGGAAAGTCGGCGTTGCTGATCGTGTTCGAAGGGCTAGATGGCCCGGGACCGTACTCAGCTATCGAGCATCTGACGCTTGGCCTAGATCGACACGGCACCCAAGTCCGATCGCTGGGCCGGCCCTCGAGTGATGAGCTCGCCCACACCTTTCTGTGGCGCGCCATGCGGGTCGCGCCGCGGCGCGGATCGATAGCGATCTTAGACGGATCGTTCTACGCCGACGTCGTCGCGGCTCGCGTCCGCTCGGATTGGCCCGATCAGCGCACCCAACCACCCACCGACCTTGGCTCGGACTTTTGGGCCGATCGATTCGACGACATCAACGCGCTCGAGCGGCATCTTTCCCGCAACGGCACGAAGGTCGTCAAGTGCTTCCTGAACGTGTCCGGGGCAGAGCAGCGATCGCGCCTCCTCGACCAACTCGACGGCCCAGCCGCGTCGCGGAGCGGAGGGTCGGCCGACATTACCGAGCGCGCCGACCTGAATGACTGGGTGCAGGCCTACGAGGACGCAATCACGGCGACCTCAACCGAGTGGGCGCCCTGGTACGTCATCCCCGCCGACGACGAGGCGGTGGCGGAAGCGTTCGCGGTCTCGGTCATCGTGGACGCCTAGCCCGCGCTCGCAGCCAGGGCTCCGTACAACATCAGGTCCTCGGGGTGGATCCAGGTGTCCGCCAGCGGGACCCCACCCGCGCGCCGGATAGCGTCCCGCAGCGGAATCGCCCAGCGGTGCTCGATAAGCGCCACGGCGGCGGTGGTGCCGGCCGGTATCGCATCGGCGATCGACCACGCGGCCTCGTCCCCCCTCAACCCGACTCCACTCTCCGCTCCGGCGATCGCGCCTTCCGCTGCGCCATCGACCCCGTCTGCGCCGAGGCCGATCAGCGCACCGACGAGCGCCCCGAACTGCGAGGACTCATCGGGGGTCAGGTCGGACAGCTCGAGGGCAGTCACCTCATCGGCGTCGTCCTTGGACACCACCATCAGATCCACGAGGCGAATCATGCCCAAATCCTTCAAACGCCTCAGCTCCGGCAGGACCTCTCCCTCGAACTTCGGATGCTCGAACCCAACCACCATGACCTGTACCGGACCGAACTCGTCCATCTTGTCGCCTCCTCAGCTCGCCAAAACCTTCGCTTTTTGGGCAGCGAATTCCTCGTCGGTTAAAACGCCCTGCTCGTGCAGCTGCCCAAGCTGCTTCAGCGTCTCCATCGAGTCCTGCGATGGACCCGCGGACGCCGGGGCAGTCTCAGCGGCCGGCCCGGCCTGGGCCTCATCCGTGCGTTGCTCGCCCCTCTTGCCCGCGTGATAGGCGAGTGCCGCTCCACCCGCCATCGCCGCGCCGCGCAGAAGTGGACGACGACGTCTACCTAGCATGTCGATTCCTCCGTAACTCGCAGGGCCCTCTACGCAATGAACGATCGCACTCCGCCTCGTGGACCGCATCGTCCTAATCGGACGAACTCTTCGGAGCAGACCACAATGTGACCGTGACGTGGTTGCGGGTCGAGGCGGACTGGCTACAGGCGTGGCGCGAGAGCGCCCGCGGCTCGATCCTGGAAGTCAACGACGGCATCGTGTCCGCGGCCGGGGTGGCCGAGGGTTTCGCGAGCGCCGGCGCGCCGAGCACGACCCTGCTGTTCGCCGGCGCCGCGGTCGTGCTGGCTGGCGGCTTGGCGGCAGCCGGCGCCCGCTACACCGAACAGCGCACGGAGTGGGAAATGAACCGCTCGCGCATCGAGCAGGAGCGCGCCAGCATCGAAGCCGATCCTGAGGGCGAGTTCGAGGAACTGGTCGGGCTCTATCAAGCGAAGGGGTTGGACCCGGACCTGGCCCGCCAGGTCGCTGACGCGCTGACTGAGCGCGATCCGGTCGCGGCGCACGCCGACGCCGAACTGCGCTTGGACGGATTGGGAGTGACGAGCGGCGCGATACCCGCGGCGCTGATCGCGGGCTTGTCCTACGGCGTCGGGGCGGCCGTTCCACTGGTGACGATGCGTTGGCTGCCGCTGGGCCAGCGGGTGCCGCTGACCTTCCTGATCGTGCTCGTCGCGCTCGCGCTGACCGGCTGGTTCGCCGCCTGGTTGACCGAGCTGCCGGTCTTCAGGCTGGTGCGCCGCAACGTCGTCCTGGGCACGGCCACGATGACGGCCAGTCTGCTCATCGGTCAAGCCGTGGACTTGTGATTCTGTCAAGGGGATTGGTCGGCGCGGCCGTCGGGCGGCGGCCGCCAGCGGCAGCCTTGATCATGGCGCGCAGGTAGCGAAGCAACTGGGGCAGAGCGTCCGAGGTCGGGCCGAGCCGGGCGGCGCGGTGGTACTCGATGATCGCGGCGCCGATAGACGCCGCGACGATGGGCGCTAGCGGGTCGTCGCTCGCCAGGCCGACGTCGCGAAACAGGGCGTCGCTGCCGATCCGCATCGCTTCGGCTATCGCCGCGCTGCTCAGCACGCGAAGCTGCGGGTTCGCCGCGAACATGGCGTCGCTGGCCAGGGCGAGCTCCGGATCGGTGATCTCGGCTTCCTGTCCAAGCCACTCGCCGATGACGTCGAGGAACTCAGCGCGCGGATTACGGTGGAAGGTGGCGCTCACTCGGGCCGCTACGTCATTGGCGTCGGCCAGAGCGAGCTCGACCTTGGACGGGTAGTACAGCGAGACCGTGCGCGGGGCGACCTCGGCCGCCTCGGCGATGTCGGCCAACGTGGTGCCGTCGTAGCCGCGCTCGGTGAACAGGCGCAGGGCGGCGAGCTGAATCGCCCGCCGCCGGCGCCGCTTGGAGCGCTCGCGTAGGCCAGTCGGCGCAGAGTCCATCCGCGAATCTTAGCGGTCGCGGCAATCTTGCAATCCATTGCAGAAATACTTAGGGTCAGGTTTATCAATCGCGACTGGCTGGTTGGGAGGGAGGTCCAATGGCTACCGACGCCCAGACCGGCCCGACCGGCCCGCGCGACGACCGCAAATCGGCCGCGCTCGCTGCGGAAAAGGTCCGCCCTCGCCCCGGCGCCCGTGTGATCACCGGCTTCGCGCCGACCCGCGAGGCGTTGCGCAGCTCGCCAAACCTGCGGCAGGCCGGACTCGACAACGACACCGCGAACGGTGACCCGCAATTCGCCTCCGTGTTTTTCCTCGACGGCGAACAGCACAAGCGACGGCGCACCGCCATCGCCCGCTTTTTCACCCCCAAGGCAATCAGCAGCCGACACCGACTCGTCATGGAGGCCACCACGGATCGGCTGCTCGACGAGCTGCGGTCCACTGGTCGCGGACGGCTGGACCAGCTGAGCTTTGAGCTGGCGGTCGCGGTGGCGGCCGAAATCGTCGGACTGGGCGACAATCCCACCAGCGCGTTGTCCCGGCGGGTGTCCGCGATCATGATCGGCACCAAGCTGCCCGGCTTGCCGCGACTCGTGCGACCCTTCGCGACCGCCTTGGCCGCGGCCCAGGTCGGGCGATTCTTCCTCCGCGACGTCCGACCCGCGATCGCCCGCCGACGGGCCGAACCGCAGGAGGACGTCATCTCCCACCTCATCGAGGAGGGCTACCCGGACAAGGCCATCCTCATGGAGTGCATGACCTACGCAGGCGCCGGCATGGTGACCACGCGGGAGTTCATCGTGATGGCGGCCTGGCACCTATTCGACAACGAGCCGCTGCGCCAACGGTTTGTGACCGGCGCCGAGCCAGACCAGTTCGCCATTCTGGAGGAACTCCTACGCCTCGAACCGGTCGCATCGCTGCTCTACCGCCAGGCCGAGGAGGCGATCGCGTTGTCATCGGGGCCGGTGATTGAGGGCGAACTACTCGCCCTCGACGTGCGCACGGCCAACCTCGATGAGTCCTCGGTCGGGGAGTGCCCGTTGGCGATCGACCCCGATCGCGCGGAGAAGGCGGGCGTGGTCGGCGCGTTCCTCAGCTTCGGCGACGGCAGCCACCGCTGCCCGGGCGCGCAGGTCGCGCTCACCGAGACCCGAGTCTTCCTCGACCGACTGCTGCGCGTGCCGGGGATCCGCCTCGCGCAGGCGCCGACGATGAAGTGGAACCCGGCGCTGGAGAGCTATGAACTGCGGCAAGCCGTCGTCACCTGCGATCGACGGTAATGGCCGTCAACCGTGGCTGGAGCCAGGCCCCGCAGTCGCCCACGACGGGGGCGCCAAAGGCGCAGGTGTCACAAGGCGCTGGTCTCACAAGGCGCTGGTCTTAAAAGAGGACCCGGGTGGCCATGAGTCCCTCGCCGGTCGCGCGTCCGGACAGGATTCGGCAGAACTCGATCGCGTCGTGCTCGATGGGGGCGTCGATGGCCGAGGCTGACGATCGGTAGTGGCCGCCGGCCGGACCGACGAGGACCAGATCGACGGGTTGGCGGTGGCGGCCTGTCCATTCGGCGACGACGTCCGCCACTAAGCGGCGATTGACCGGCCCGGTCACGTCCAGCGGTCGTTGCACAGCCTGGGCGATGTCGACGGTGTGCATCCACACATCGCGCGTGTAGATGACGTCGGCCAGGTGGCCGAGGTTCACCCCGCGCGGCATTCCGCTCGCGGTCGATCCCCCCGTTGCCAGCGGGACAGTGACCGCTCGCATGGGCGCTGGAGTGCGCAGTCGTGCCTTGATGGCCGTGGGCGCGGCCGCGCGCAACGCGCTGAGGACCTGGGCCGGGTCCAGCCTGGCGTGCTCGGCGACCTGCCGGGCGTTCACGGCGTCGAGCGGATTGCCGCCGTGTTGTCGTCGGTGCCGGACACCCCAAGCCTGCTGGCGCAGGTTTTCGCGCATCGAGGCGTTCGCCCGCGCCGCGCCGAGCAGGTGGCCGCCCATGTCGCGCACCGTCCACCCGGGGCACTGGGTCGACGCCGTCCACTCAGCCGATGAGAGGCCGTCGAGCAGGTCGAACAGCTGCTCGTACACCGCCAGCGCCACCTCGGCGGCGTCGGTTCGACGAGTGATCGGTTCGATCCGTGCTGGATCGATCGCGGACATAGCCTGCCTCCCGGATTACCTAACGGCGTTAGGTAGCGTGGCTGGCGTCGGGACCCCTTGTCAAGCGCGACGACGAACGGAGGAGCGTGCCAAGGCAGCAACGGCGGCCCCCAGCCGCGCGAGTCGAGGAGCGCCATCGCGGCGCCCGGGGGCAAATCCTCAATGCCGCCTGGCAGCTCGCGGCGGAGCGCGGCCTGACCGGGTGGTCGCTGAGCGAACTCGGCGCGGCGGTCGGCATGCGGGCGCCGTCGCTCTATGTTTACTTCGCGAGCAAGGATGCGATCTACGACGAGCTGTTCGCCCAGGGCTGTCGCGATCTGCTCGGTGTCCTTCGTCAAGTCATAGCTCAAGGCACGACACCAGCCGAGCGTTTCCGCGAGGGCTCGCGCGCGTTCGTCGAGTTCGCAGTCGCCCATCCGGCCCGCCTGCAGCTGCTGTTCCTGCGAGTGATCCCGAGCTTCATCCCGTCCGAGGGCTCCTACGCCCTCGCCATCGAGATCACTCAGTTGCTCACCGACAATCTGCGCCAGCTCGGTGTCACCGACGACGCCGCGGCCGACCTCTGGACCGCGACGCTCACCGGCCTGGCGACCCAGCAGGTGAGCAACGAGCCCGGTGGCCGGCGCTGGGCGCGACTTGTCGATCGCGCCAGCGCCGCGTTTCTCGCCACCACGACGCAGGCTCACTCCCCGACACCCGAGGAATGAGCACGACGCCATCATCCCCGCCGGGTGATGCCCGCCCGCGTGATGATCGCGAACGTTTGTCATGCCCGCTCATTGCGGTCAAGCCAATGTGGCCGGCCAAGCAGCTCGGAGGTTTCGATGGCGAACGAGGAGGTCGAGCGGCTTGAAGACGCCGATCGTGGCGGCGTGCCGTGGCGGCGGTGGGGTCCGTACGTGAGTGACCGCCAGTGGGGCACAGTCCGCGAGGACACCAGCAGCAACGGCGACGCCTGGGGTTGCTTCACCCACGACGAGGCGCGCTCACGGGCCTATCGATGGGGCGAGGACGGGCTGGCGGCACTGTGCGATGAGAAACAGCTGTTGTGCCTGGGCCCGGTGCTCTGGAACGGCCACGACCCGATCCTGAAGGAGCGCCTCTTCGGCCTGACCAACTCCGAGGGCAACCACGGCGAGGACGTGAAGGAGTGTTACTTCTACGTCGACGCGCTGCCGACGTCGTCCTATCTGAAGATGATCTATAAGTACCCGCAGCGCGCTTTCCCGTACGACGATCTGGTCGCCACTAATCGCGGTCGGGGCAAGTTGGACCCGGAGTACGAGCTGCTGGACACCGGAGTCTTCGACGACGGCAGGTACTTCGATGTCGTCGTCGAGTACGCCAAAGCGACGCCAGAGGACGTGCTGCTGCTGATCACCGCGTACAACCGCGGCCCGGACGAGGCGACGCTGCACGTGCTGCCGAGTGCCTGGTACCGGCACACCTGGTCCTGGGCCGGTGGTGCTGAACGCCCGACGCTGCAGGCCCAAAGCCCCGGTGCGACGCGCGGCTGCATCGAGGTGGACCATCCGGATCTCGGTCGGCGGTGGGTCTACTCCGACCGCGCCGTACCGATCCTGGTGACGGGCAACGAGACGAACAACGAGCGCGTCTTCGGCAGCCCCAACGACGAGCCCTACGTCAAGGACGCCTTTCACCGGTACGTCGTGGACGGCGATACCGCCGCGGTCGACCCCGACGGCGTCGGCACCAAGGCGGCGTTCCACTACGCGCTCTCCATCCCGGCGGGCGACAGCGCGCAGGTGAGAATCCGGTTCACCGACACCGAGATGCCCGGCGGCGGGGGCGGCGGCGCGCGGGCCGGCGCGGACCCGTTCACGGACTTCGACCCGGTCCTGCAGCGGCGGCGCGCGGAGAGCGACCGGTTCTGGCTCGACCTCGTCGACCCGCGGGTTCCGCCAGCCGAGCGGCCGGTGGTGCGACAGGCACTCAGCGGCATGCTCTGGTCAAAGCAGTACTACGCACTCGACATGGAACGGCACCTGGTCGAACGGGGAGTCGACCCGCTGGCCGCCGATCCGGCGCTGCGCAACCACGATTGGCGCCATTTCGTGGCCGCGGACGTGATCAGCATGCCGGACAAGTGGGAGTACCCGTGGTTCGCGGCCTGGGATCTCGCCTTTCACGCCGTGGCCCTGGCCGCGGTGGACGTGCAGTTCGCCAAGGACCAGCTTCGACTTCTGCTCGCTCGGCGCTACCTGCACCCCAACGGGCAACTTCCCGCCTACGAGTGGAACTTCAGCGACGTCAACCCACCGGTGCACGCCTGGGCCTCCTGGTTCGTGTACGAGCTGGAGAAGGCTCGGACCGGCGTCGGCGATCACGACTTCTTGGCCAGTGTCTTCCATCCGCTGCTGCGCAACTTCGGATGGTGGCTGAACCGCAAGGACGTCGACGGCCGAAACGTCTTCCAGGGCGGCTTCCTCGGCCTGGACAACATCGGTGTCTTCGACCGCAGCGCACCCCTGCCGGGCGGGGGGCACCTGGACCAGGCCGACGGCACGGCGTGGATGGCGCTCTACAGCGAGAACCTGCTGCAGATGGCGATCGAACTGGCGCGTCAGGATCCGATCTACCTCGAACAGGCCCAGACGCTGCTGGAGAACTTCCTCTGGATCGCGGCCGCCACCGACCACGTCGGACCGGACAACGTGAGCTTGTGGGACGAGGCGGACGGCTTCTTCTACGACGTGCTGCGTAACCCGGACGGGACGGCGACGCCGCTGCGCGTGCGGTCGGTCGTCGGGCTGATGCCGCTGGCCGCGGCGTCGGTGCTGAGCCCCGCTGTGCGTAGGGACTTTCCGTACCTGTCCGACTCGGCGGCCGCGTTCCTGCAGGCGCACCCGGCGGTCGCCGCCGGGGTGATGCACGGGCGCGAACGGCGCACGAGCGGCCCGGTGTTGTTCTCCCTGTTCGATGAGACGAGGCTGCGTCGGATCCTGGCGGCGATGCTCGACGAGGACGAGTTCTTCAGCCCATACGGCATCCGGTCGTTGTCGCGGCGGCATTTGGAACATCCATTCGTCCTGGTCAGCGGCGGACAGGAATATCGGGTCGGATATCTGCCGGCGGAGTCCGACAGCGGCATGTTCGGTGGCAACTCGAACTGGCGTGGCCCGGTGTGGATGCCGATCAACGTGATGCTGATCCGGGGGCTGCTGAACCTGCACGTCTATTACGGCGACTCGTTCCGGATCGAGTGTCCGACCGGCTCCGGCCATCTCCTCACGCTGTATGAGGTGGCGGCCGAGCTCAGCGGTCGCCTGGTCGCCGCCTTCGTTCGCGATCCGGCCGGTCACCGGCCCGTGTTCGGCGGCCAGCCGATAATGCAGAACGATCCGAACTGGCGTGATCTGCTGCTCTTCTACGAATACCTGCACGGCGACAACGGCGCCGGCATCGGAGCGAGCCACCAAACCGGTTGGACCGGCCTGGTCGGCGTCTTGCCGCTCCTCTTCCACGGCTTCACCGGGCCGGCCCAGGGCCAATCCGACGGCCAAGCCGACGGTGCGGCCGACGGCCAAGCCGCTCGTCGCGCCGGCGGCCTGTCCCCGGCGGAGGCGTTCGCCGAGAGGAAGGTCGAGGCCTGACATGGCCTGGCCACGACAGCCGGTCGTCTATGAGATCAACACCGCGGTCTGGCTCGACGGGCTGTCGGGTTCGGCCTGCCCGCGCCGCACGCTCGCCGACGTGACCTCGGACGAGTGGGATACGGTCGCGCTGGACGGCGTCGACGCGATCTGGCTGATGGGCGTGTGGGAGCGCAGCCCCGTGGGCCGCGTGCTGGCGTTGGCCAACGGCGAGCTGCTGGAGTCCTTTCGCGACGCGCTGCCCGACGTGTCGGACTCTGACATCATCGGCTCGCCCTACTGCGTGCGCCGCTATCAGGTCGATCCGGAGTTGGGCGGCGAAGCGGGCCTGGCCGCGGCGCGGGCGGCGCTGTCCGAACGCGGGAAGCGGCTCGTGCTCGACTACGTCCCGAACCATGTCGCACCCGACCATCCCTGGGTGACCGAGCACCCGGACCGCTTCGTGCTCGGCGGCCCGGACGACCTGGATCGCGACCCGACGGCCTGGCTCTCGGTGGGCAACGAAGTCATCGCGCACGGCCGAGACCCGTTCTTCCCGGCCTGGCCCGACGTCGTCCAACTCAACGCCTTCTCGGCCGCGACGCGACTCGCGACCGCCCAGACGCTGTCGGAGATCGCCCAGCGATGCGACGGGATCCGGTGCGACATGGCGATGCTCGTGACCAACGACATCTTCCGCTCGACCTGGAGCGCGTACGCCGGGCCGGGGCCGGAAGCGGAGTTCTGGCCACAGATCATCGGCGAACTCCGCCGCCAGCATCCCGACGTGGTCCTGTTCGCGGAGACCTACTGGGACCTGGAAGCGGAATTGCAGCAGCAGGGCTTCGACTTCTGCTACGACAAGCGTCTCTACGACCGGCTCCTCGCGACCGACGCGACCGCGGTTCGCGCCCACCTTGGCGCGGATCTGGGCTATCAGTCGCGGCTACTGCGTTTCCTGGAGAACCACGACGAGCCGCGCGTTGCCTCGCGGATCAGCCCCGAGATCGAGCGGGCGTGCGCCGTCAGCGTCGCCACTTTGCCGGGCGCCAAGCTATGGCACGAGGGCCAGTTCGAGGGTCGGAAGGTGCGGCCGCCCGTCTTTCTCCGCCGTCGTCCGGACGAGCCGGCCGACGTGCTGCTCGCCGATTGGTATCGCTGGCTGATCGCGCTGGTCGAACACCGCCAGCTGACCAGCGGCAGCTGGCGACTGCTCGAGGTGACGGGCTGGCCGGACAACCAGAGTTGCCGGGACGTGCTGGCTTGGGCGTGGGTGAGCAGCGGGCCGGACGGCGACGCGCGCTACGTCGTGCTGGTCAACCTCTCCGCGCACCCGGCGCAAGGGCTGCTGGCTCTGCCCTGGCCCGACCTGGCCGGTCAAGTCGTGCGGCTGGACGACCTGGCGGGCGGGCCGGCTTACGAACGTTCCGGGGACGAATTCCTCGCGCCGGGCGTGTACGTCGCGCTGGCGCCCTGGGATCAGCAGATCTTCGAAGTCACCTAGCCCCGAGATCTGCCGGTCCTCACTCGTGTTCTTCGGCGGAGTGCGAGTCGGTCAGCGTGAGCGCGCCGACCACGCCGATCACGCCCACCACGACAGCCAGTAGGGCGTAGGTGATTCGCTCGCCGTGGAAGAAGGACGCGACAAGGGTGCTGCTCCACACACCCGCTGGGAGCCGCGTCGTCACCAGCGCCGCTATCAAGGTGCCGACTAGGGCGGTGCCGATACTGGTGCCAACTTCTTGGGCGGTGTCGTTGAGGGCCGCCCCGATCGAGGTGCGGTTGGCGGGCATCGCGTCGATCAGTGCGACCGCGCAAATAGTCATTACGATGCGCAGGCCGATCGTGAGGGCGACCATCGAGGCCGCGATGGCGGGGTACCCGTGGTCGACGCCCCAGGCCAGGCCGGCCAGTGAGCCGGCCAGGAAGGCGGCGCCGATCAGGCAGGCGATGCGGTGGCCGTGCCGCTTCGCCAGCCATTCAGCGAGCGGGGTGGCGGCGAGCATGGTGATGATCATGGGCAAGTTCGCCAGACCGGCCCGCACCGGGCTCCAACCGTAGGCGTACTGAAAGTGCAGGATCAGCCCGAACATCACACTGGCCATCGCGATCGACGTCCCGGCTTGGGCGATCGTCGCTCCGCGCACGGTGCCGCTGGAGAACAGGCCGAGGTCGAGCATGGGCGATGCGGTGCGGCGTTCGTGCCGGAGGAACGCGACGGCCGCCGCGACAGCGCCGAGGATCGAGGCAAGCGTGAGCGCGGAGAGCCAGCCGTGGTCGACCCCGCTGGTGAGCGAGTAGCTGGCGAGCCCGATCGTCGCGATGCTCAGCCCGGCTCCCGGCAGGTCGAGCGCGTCCTCGGTGAGGTCTTCGCGCCGGTCGGCCGGCACGCCGAGTCGGACGCCGATGCAGGCGATCAGGGCGATGGGGGCGTTGACGACGAGCAGCCATTCCCAGCGCACGTGGGCCAGGGCCGTGCCGCCCAACAGCGGGCCGAGAACGAACCCGGACATGCCCACGACGATCATCACGGTGATTGAGCGCATCCGCAGCGCCTTGTCGTCGAAGAGCCGGAAGACCAGGGAATTGGTGATGGGAGCCATCGCCGCGGCTGCGACGCCGAGCGCACCGCGCAAGACGATGAGCTCACCCGCCGAATTGACCGTAACGACGCTCAGGCTCAGCAGGCCGAACACGGCAAGCCCGACCAGCAGCACGCGTCGGCGTCCGAACCGATCAGCGACCGACCCGGCAGTGAGCAGCAGACCGCCGAACGTCAGCGAGTACGCCCCGGTGACCCACTGCAGCGCGGTCGTGCCGCTACCGAGGTCACGACCGATCGTGGGCAGTGCGATCGATAGCAGCGTGTTGTCGACCATCTCGACGAAAAACGCCAGGCACAACGCGGCCAGCGGAATCCACGCCGCCCTGAGCGATGGGTAGGTCCGCGGCGCGGCGTAGGTCGTCGTGCTGGTCATTCGGGGCCCCCTGATGAGCGACGACCACCGGCGGACGACGCGCCAATGACGCTAAGCAGCGGCGCTGTTATGACGCTGGCACGTCACCGTCATGCGTTCTGTCACTAGCCCCGCTCGTGTCAGCGCGGTTCGCCGCGGTGGTGCCGCCGCAGCTGTTCGTGCAGCGCCTGAGCGCGAGCGGCCGGAATAGTGCGGCCCTGCTCGACGAGCTCTGACGGCAACCGCTGGGGGGCCGGCATCAGCGTCGTCCAGGGATCAGTGTCGCCCAGGAGGGCGGGCGCGGTGCGCAGCGTGAAGTCCGCCGGAGTCACGTCGGCCAGGTCGGACCACGCGATGGGGAACGACACCGGGGTGCCGGGCCGCAGCCGTGGGCTGTAAACAGCGGCGACGCTGCCGCCGCCGGCCCGCGTCGAGTCGAGGAAGACCTTGCCTTCGCGGTCGGCCTTGATGAACGCGGTCGTCGCAAGGCTGGGGTCGAGCGCCTCGGCCCGTACCGCCAGCGCCCGCGTGGCCAGTGCGACCTCCTCGGTGCTCGCCGCCGTCACCGGAACGAAGATGTGCACGCCTTTGGACCCGCTGGTCTTGACGGCGCCGGCCAGGCCAAGCTCGGCCAGTGCCTGGCGGACCAACTCGGCCGCCGCGACGACGGAGCGGAAATCGCTGCCCTCGGGTGGGTCGAGGTCGAGCACGAGATGGGTCGGTGCATCGTTCTCGGGTATTCGGAACAGCGTGGGATGAAATTCGATGGCGCGTTGATTGGCCAGCCACAATAAGGTGCGTCGGTCGTTGCAGAGCGGATACGCGATCTGCCGCTTCGACGCCGCCGACCAGACCGCGGTGGTGGCAACCCAGTCCGGCGTGTACTTCGGCGCGTTCTTCTGCATGAACGGCTTCTGCCCGCGCAGGGCCCGGACGACCGACAACGGGCGATCCGCGAGCGCCCCGATCACCTGGGGATGGATCGCATCGAGGTAGTCGACGAGGTCGCGCTTGCTCGCCTCAGCGCCGTCGAACAGTGGCTCGTCGAGGTTCGTCAGGGCGACGCCGTCCCGGGTCTCAGTCGTTGCCATGGGACTATCTTCGCCCGTCGGGGACCGGCCCGCGCCACGAGCAGCGGCCTCGCGTGCGGAGCGGATCCCCGCTCCCGTTCAGCGGAGCGAGCTGCCGCCTTGGCGCCACGCCCGCTGAGCCGCGCCGGAGCCGCGCCGGCGCCGAACGGAATGCCCGGCTCATCCGTTGCGCGTGAGGTCCCGGCGCGGGCAGAGCTTTAGGGTCGGCTCGACGAGCGCGGGAGGAAGAATGGTCATACGAGGTGTGGGGCTCGACCTGGGTACCGCCAACACGGTGGTCTACCACCCGAAGCACGGCGTGCTGGTCGACGAGTCGTCGGTCATGGTGGTGCGCAGCGGGCTCGCCGGCAAACGGCTCCGTCCGATCATGGTGGGCCGACAGGCCCGCGCGATCACCGGCCGCTGTCCCCCCGGTTTGCTCACGATGCGGCCGCTGCACGACGGGGTGATCGTCGATCTCGAAGTCGCGCGCGCGTTCCTGGCCGGGCTGCCCCGAATCGGGGGACGCCACTGGCCCAAGTGGAGCGCCGTCATCGGAGTGCCCGCGGGCGCCACGGCGTTGGAGAAACGAGCGTTGGTCGAGGCGGCCGATGAGGCCGGTCTGCGCCGGGTACGGCTGGTGGCCGAGCCGATCGCCGGCGCATTGGGATGCGGCGTCAACCCGCTCGACTCGCAAGCGCACATGGTGATCGATATCGGCGGTGGCACCTCGGAGGTGACCGCCTTCTGCTTCGGTGGCATTCTCACGCACCGCTCCTGCCGCGTCGCCGGTGACGAGCTGACGCTGGCGCTGTATCAATTTCTGCGGACCGAGCATCAGCTGATCGTCGGCGAGCTGACCGCGGAGACGGTGAAGTGCCAGCTCGCCTCCGAACAGAACCTCTCACTGCTGGCCCAGGGACTCGATGCGGCGACCGGTCGACCTCGGTTGGTGACCCTCGGCGTGCGCGAGGTCACCGACGCGCTGCGGCCGACGGTCGACACCATCATCACGACCCTCGCCGGCTGTCTGGAGGATCTGCCGCCGCAGGCGGTGGACGACATCCTCGCCGAAGGCGTCTGGGTATTCGGTGGTGGCTCGCTGCTCCGCGGAATCGACAAGCTCCTCGAGGACGCGTTCGGGTTCTCGGTGCGCCTGGCCGACCGACCGCTCACCTGCGTGGCCGAAGGCGCGGCCGCCTGCCTGGCGCACCCAGAGGTGCTAGCCGCGTTCGACGGCCAAGTCGCGAACCTGGGCTAGCCGCGAACCTGGGCTAGCCGCTTCGCGCAGCGCGCGACCGCGTCATCACTTGGTGCTCATGATGGCCTGCTGATGGGCGAAGAAGTAGGCCATCGCCGCCCGGACCGGTTCGGTTGCGGGTTCGGACCCGCCGCCGCCGTGCAGGAACGCAGTCGCCTCGAGAACCGGTCGCTGGATGGGCGCCACCGCGCTCATCCAGGCGTCGTCGCCGGTCACCGGGGCGCCGGGGTCCTCAGCGGTCCCGGTTTTCGCACCGGCGGCCACCGGCAGGGAGCCCAGCGCTAACGCCGTTCCCGAAGTGACGGCCTGGCGCATACCGTCCCGGACTGGTCCGAGTTGCGCGGCGAAAGGCAGCCGCTGCGGCTGGGGCCACGCCACCGGCGTCGAACGGCCGCCTCCCGACTCGATCACTGCGCCCAGATGCGGGGTGACCAGTCCGCCGGTGGCCACGGCCGAGGTCCAGCGAGCGTCCTGCAGCGGGGTGGCGGTGATGTAGCCCTGCCCGATGCCCATCAGCACGGTGGAGCCGGGATACCAGGTGGCGCCGATCTGGCCGACCGTTGCCGGTGTCCCCAGATAACCGGCGGACTCGCCCGGCAGATCGATGCCGGTCGGTTGACCGACGCCGAGCTGGCGGGCCGTGTCGATGATCCGGTCGGGGCCGAGGCCCCAAGCGAGCTTGTAGAAGTACACGTCGTTGGACCACGCGATGGCCTGGGGCAGATCTTGCGGCGGAAGGACAGACCAGTTTCGGAAGGTGTGCCCTAACAGGTCGTAGGAGCCACCGGTCGGGATGACCAGGTCCGGAGGCAGCACCGGATGAGTCACATTCGCGGCGGCGACGGCCAACTTGAACGTGGAGCCGGGCGGGGCCGCGACCTGGATGTTGTGTTCGAGCATCGGGGCGCCGGACTGTTCCGAGACTTGGTCGAGCTTGGCGCCCTGGACCGGCGGTCCGTACAGGTTGTCGTCATAGGACGGAGTGCTCACCATGGCCAAAATCTGTCCGTCCCGCGGATCCATCATCACCCCCGAGCCCATGTCCGCGCCGCCGCGCATGGCGGTGCTCAGGGCCGAGGCGAAGTGCTGCTGCAGCCCGAGGTCGATGCTCAGCCGCAGGGTGGACCCGGCCACCGGGGCGACCGTGCGCGACAGCGCGACCGGGTCGCCGTTCGCCGCCACGTACACACACAGCTGCCCGTCGGTGCCGCGCAGGACCGGGTCGTACTCCTGCTCGAGGCCGGATCTCCCGACGATCGCACCGAGATTGAGGTCCGGCCAGCGGGTCATGTCGTCGGCGGTCGCGACGCCCGTCCACCCCAGCATGGCACCCAGCAGGGCGCCGTAGGGGTAGTACCGGCGCGCCGCCGGCGTCACCCACACGCCGGGCAGCTGTGCGGCGTTGATCCGGGCGGCCTGGGCCGGCGACACCGTGACCAGACGCACGAACGGTCCGTCGTTGCTCGCGGCCGCCAGCCGATGGATCGTCGCCACCGACAGGCCGGTCAAGGTGGCCAGGCGTCGTAGTTGGGTCGCCGACATCAGCTTCGGCACCGTCCAGATGTCCTCGGCCGGTCGGTTCAATGCCAGCGCCACACCGTGCCGATCGGTGATCTCGCCGCGCACGGCCGGCAGCGTCACGCAGCGGGTCATCTGGGTGAGCCCCGCGGCGCGCAACTCCGGTCCCTGGCTGTGCTGTAGCTGCCAGCCGACGCCGAGCATGGAAATCAGGCCGGCGATCAGGACCAACGCCGTGGCCCGGACGAGGCGAGGGTGCGGCCGGCGCCAATTCGGCGGCAGCCAGAGCTGATGACGCTCGACCTGAGAGCGCTGCCCGAGGACCAGACCGGCGAAGGCGATGTGCACCGCCGCGGCACTGCCGCCGGAGCTGAGCAGCGGAAACGGCACCCCGGCGGTCGGCAGCAGGCCGAGGTTCGCCGCGACGGAAACGCTCACCTCCGTCGCGAGCAAGACGGCGAACCCGCCAGCGGCGAGGGAAGCGATCGGGGCGGCCGCGTGCCGGCTGCAGGCAGCGGCCCGCCAGATCAGGACCGCGGCCGCCAACACCGCGAGGATGCCGGCGCGCAGTCCCCACTGTTCGATCAGGCTCGCGTAGGCCAGGTCGGTCTCGCGCGCCGGCAGGTAGTCGGCCAGGACCAGATTCAACGACTGGCCGGCCTGCCCGGAAATTCCGCCCCAGGCCAGCGCGAT
>JAOPUY010000560.1 GCA_025963265.1 Frankiales bacterium
GTCGCGCTCGCCCGTGCTGGCCATCGATGATCCGCGCTATCCGGTGCGGACCCAGCTGAGCTTTCCCGCCTCCGACCATCCGGCCGACGGGCCCGGTCCGCGTTACGCCTACAACGTCGCCGCCGGCGCCGATCCGACCCGCCGCTTCGACGACATCGTGCTCGTCACCGACGCCGCCGTCCCGGCCGAGCTGGCCGCCCAGCTGGCCGGCGCCGCCGAGCGGGTGCACCTGGTCCACATCCGGCCCTATCGGCCGATCACCGAGTCGTCGGGATCGGATGGTGCGGCTCGCTGGCCGCAACCGCTGACCGGTCCGGAGTTCGGCAGTTACCAGCGGCAGGAGGTGTCCTGGCTGCTCAAAGATCTCTCCGACGTCGAGCTCGAGGCTCCAGTGGAGGAGCGGGAGGAGGCCATCCAGGCCGGCGGCGCCCACTACGCAGAGTCGCTGCCGATCGAGTTTCAGCCGACCGCGGAGTACCAAACGCTGTTTGACGAAGCCGTGGCCCGGTCCTCGGCCCGAGTGGCGCACGCGGTCGGGGTGGTGACTGAGCTGGTGCTGGCCGAGCGCGGCCCCAACGCCGTGCTGGCCTCGCTGGCCCGGGCCGGGACTCCGGTCGGCGTGCTGATGCGCCGCTGGGCCGAGCAGCGGCACGGCCTGGCCTGGCCGCACTACGCGGTGAGCATCGTGCGCGGGCGTGGCATCGACACCGTCGCGCTGGAGTACCTGGCCGCTCACCACGAGCCGTCCGACGTGGTGTTCCTCGACGGTTGGACCGGCAAGGGGGCGATCACCGCCGAATTGTCGGCGGCGGTCGGCCAGGCCAACGACGCGCTCGGGCTGAGCGCGGCCGAGCGTTTTCGTCCTGACCTGGCGGTGCTGGCCGACACCGGCCACTGCGTGCAGATCTTCGGCACTCGCGAGGATTACCTTATTCCGTCGGCCTGTTTGAACTCCACGGTGTCCGGGCTGGTCTCGCGCACCGTGCTCAACCCAGCGCACATCGGCCCGCGCGATTTCCATGGCGCCAAGTTTTATCGCCAGCTCGCGGCAGCGGACGTGTCCGGGCAGTTTCTCGATGCGGTGAGCAGCCAGTTCGACGCCGCCGCCGCCGGGGTGCAGGCCGCGCTCGAGGAACGTCGGCGCGGATTGGTCGACACCGAGCCGAGCTGGCGCGGGCAGGCCGCGGTGGCCGAGATCTCAGCCCGTTACGGCATCGGTGACGTCAACCTGGTCAAGCCCGGCGTCGGCGAGACCACCCGGGTGCTGCTGCGTCGCGTCCCCTGGAAGATCTTGATGCGCCGCAGCGCCGTCGCCGAGCTGAGCCACATCGTCCTGTTAGCCGAGCAGCGCGGCGTCGAAGTGGAGTTGACCGACGAGCTCGCCTACAGCTGCGTCGGCCTGATCCATCCCCGCTTCACCCGGGGCGCGACCGGCGCCAACGGCCTAGCGGCGCCGGTCCCGTCGTGACGGTGCTGATCGCCTCGGACCTGGATCGCACGCTGATCTACTCCCGGGCGGCCCGCGCGCTCGCGGGGGAGCCGACGGGCCCGTTGCGCTGCGTGGAGACCCGGGACGGGGTGGCCGTCTCACACCTGACCGATGCGGCGGCCGGCTTACTTCAGGCATTGCCGCCCTGGGCGCACCTCGTCGCCTTCACCACCCGCACGCCCGAGCAGCTAGCCCGCGTGCGGCTACCTGGGCGGCCGGCTCGCTTCGCGGTCGCCGCCAACGGCGGCCGGCTGCTGGTCGACGGCGTGCCGGACGCCGAGTGGAGCGCCCGGGTGGCGCGCGAGCTGGCCGACGCCTGCTCGTTGGCGGAGGTGCAAGCCGAGTTGGAGCTGCGGTGCCATCCCGACTGGACGCTGGCCGTGCGGGGCGCCGCTGGGTTGTTTTGTTACGCGGTCCTGGATCGCGAGCGGACGCCGAGGGGCTTTGTGGCCGACGTGGACGAGTGGTTGGTCGCGCGCGGCTGGACGAGCTCGCTGCAGGGCCGCAAGCTCTACGCCGTGCCGAGCCCGCTGACCAAGTCGGCCGCGCTGGCCGAGGTCGCCCGGCGCCTGGACGCTTCCCTGGTCCTCGGGGCCGGCGACTCGTTGCTGGACGTCGACCTGCTAGCCGCCTGCGACCTCGGCATTCATCCGGGCCACGGCGAGATCGCCGCGAGCGGATGGTCGGCCGAACACGTCCATAGCACCGGCTCATTTGGTGCGCAAGCCGGCGAGGACATCTGCCGCTGGTTCCACGAAACGGCCATAATGGCCCGATGATCGGACTTCTGAACGCCGGGTGGCGCTGGCTGGCGGCCCGCGACCGGGGGTTCGCCGCGCTGCGGCGGGCGGGCCGCGCCGCGATCGTCATGCCGGGGGCGTTCGCGCTCGCCGATCAGGTCCTGGACAACCCGCAGGCCGCGACCTTCGCCGCGTTCGGCGCCTTCGCGTTGCTGTTGTTGGTGGACTTCGGCGGACCCATGCGAGACCGGTTGCAGGCTCAGGCCGCGCTGAGCCTGATGGGCGCAGTGTTCATCTGCCTGGGCACCCTGGCCTCGCGCAACGCCTGGCTGGCCGCGGCGGCGATGACGGTGGTCGCGCTCGGCGTGCTCTTCGCCGGGGTCGTGAGCTCCGTGCTGGCCGGGGCGAGCGCCTCGCTGCTGCTGGCCTTCATCCTGCCGGTCTCGCTGCCTGGCAGCGCCTCTGACATCGGCGATCGGCTGATTGGTTGGGCGTTGGCCGCCGGGGCGTCCTGGCTGGCGGTGGCCCTGCTCTGGCCGGCGCCAGCCCGCGATCCACTGCGAGCCGGGGCCGCGGCGGCCTGCCGGGCGATCGCCGAGCGGTTGCGCTCCGACATCGCCTACCTCTCCTCTCTCGACTCCTCCCTCGACGGCGCCCCCTCCTCGGCCGACGGCGCGCCGGTCCAGGCCGCGGCTGAGAACCAGACGGCGGCGCAGAACCAGGCGGCGGGCGAGCGGGCGGCGGCGGCCGTGCTGCAACTGCACCGACTCTTCTTGGCCACGCCCTATCGACCGACTGGGCTGACCACCGGCGCGCGCACCGTCGTGCGCCTGGTCGACGAACTGAACTGGTTGAACGCGATCCTGCGCCCGGGCCAGGCGATGCCACCCGACCAGGACCTCAATCGGGACTTCTACCCCGTGCTGGCGGCCGCGGCTCAGGTGCTCGAACACGGGGCGGACCTGCTGACGACCACTCGGCCGCCGCCCGCGCAGTCGGACAGCTTGGCCACGATGCAGACTGCCCTGGAGGAGTTGCGCCACGCGGTGCAAGCGCTGGAGCGGCACGCGACCCGGGCATCCTCGCTCGACTCGGTCGACTCCCTTGATCCCTGCTTCCGGGCTCAAGCGCTCAGCTTCGTGGTCATCTCGATCGGCGACAACAT
>JAOPUY010000564.1 GCA_025963265.1 Frankiales bacterium
CGGTCGTCGGGGCGTCGGGACCCCCGCCCGGCGCCCCAGGCGACTCGCCGCCAGCCCCCGTGTTCGCCTCGGTGAGCGGGGGACTGGCCCGGCTGGCCGAGGCCGGATCAACGGCAGCCGCCGCGTCCGGCGTGGAGGTGCGAACCTCGACCACGGTCCGGGCGGTGCGTCGCGGACCGGACGGGTTTCAGCTGCTGCTCGGGCCGGCCGGCCGCACGGCGCGCGCCGAGTCGACCGAGCTCGCGGCCGACGCCGTCGTCATCGCCACGCCGGCGGCCAAAAGCGCCCAACTGCTGGCCGAGTTGGCGCCGGCGGCGGCGGCCGAGCTCGCGGCCGTCCAGACGGCCAGCATGGTCATCGTGACGCTGGCCTTCGATGCGGAAAGCCCCCCGGCGCTGCCGGCCGGCAGCGGGATTCTGGTCCCCGCGGTCGAGGGTCTGGCAGTCAAGGCGATGACGTTCTCCTCGCAAAAATGGCCCGGCGTCGGCGCTGAGGCCGGCGTGCGGTTGATGCGCGCCTCACTCGGGCGAGCTGGCGAGGAATGGGCGCTGCAACGCGAGGACGGCGAGCTGGTCGCTACTGTGTTGGCAGAACTGCGGACCATCACCGGAACCGCCGCGCCGCCGCTGGACACCCACGTGCAACGGTGGGGAGGTGCTCTGCCGCAGTACGAGGTGGGTCATCTGAGCCGGGTGGCCCGCATCCGAGCGTCGGTCGCCGAGGTGAGCGGCCTCGCGGTGTGCGGCGCTGCCTACGATGGCATTGGAATACCGGCTTGCATCGCCTCCGCCCACGCCGCCGCTGATCGAATCGCGGCGGGCTTATCCCCCCAAGCGTCCCCTTAGCCCGATCGGAACGATGACGACATGGTTGACGGCAAGAAAGCCCGCGAGCTCAACGAGACGATCCGCTACACGGCGTGGTCGGTGTTCTCCGTCTCCGATCCGATCGGCGACGGCGACCGGACACTGCTGGCCAAGGAGGTCGAGAAGCTGTTCGGCGAGTTGGGCGAGGCCGACGTCACGGTGCGCGGTGTCTATGACGTGTCGGCGCTGCGGGCCGACGCCGAGGTCATGATCTGGTGGCACGCGGCGAGCGCGCCCGAGCTCCAGTCGGCCTACAGCCAGTTCCGGCGGACGGCGTTAGGTCGGCATCTGAAGCCGGTGTGGTCGGTGATGGCCCTGCACCGTCCGGCCGAGTTCAACAAGAGCCACGTGCCGGCCTTCCTGGCCGATGAGCAGGCCCGGGAGTTCGTCTGCGTGTACCCGTTCATCCGCTCCTACGACTGGTACTTGCTCGAGGACGCCGAGCGGCGCGAGCTGCTGGCCGAGCACGGCAAGATGGCCCGCGACTACACCGACGTCCGCGCGAACACCGTGGCCTCGTTCGCGCTCAACGACTACGAGTGGATCCTGGCCTTCGAGGCCGATGAGCTGCACCGCATCGTCGACCTGATGCGGCACCTGCGCGGTTCGCGGGCCCGACTGCACGTGCGCGAGGAGGTGCCGTTTTACACCGGCACCAAGCGCAGCGTCTCCGAACTGGTGGAGACGCTGCCGTAATCAGCTGGCCGGAGCCTCGTCGAAGGTCATGCTGATCGAGTTGATGCAGTAACGCAGGTCGGTCGGCGTGCCGTAGCCCTCGCCGGCGAAGACGTGTCCGAGGTGGCTGTGGCAGTTGGCGCACAGCACCTCGACTCGGTGCGCGCCCAGGCTGTTGTCCTCGCGCTCGATGATGGCGTCACCGGCGAGCGGGGAGAAGAAACTCGGCCAGCCGCAGTGCGAGTCGAACTTCTCAGTCGAGCGGAACAGCTCGGCTCCGCAGGCCCGGCAGGAGTAGACGCCGACCCGGTGGTTGTCGGTCAGCTCGCCCACGAACGGACGCTCGGTGGCCGCCTCACGCAGCACCGCGTACTCGGCCGGGGAGAGCTCCTCGCGCCACTCGGCATCGGTCTTCTCGACCTTGGCCGGCGGCAATTCGGTGTGATCGGTCGATGAGCTAGTCATGGCTTTCACACTACCGAGCAAAGCCCGGCCCCGCCGGTTCAACCGCCCGCGATCGGGACTGGCTCACCACCAGTTGCTGAGCACGGCCACGACGCTGAGGACGACCGGGATCAGGACCACGGCGACGAGCCCGAACGCCAGCGGACGCGACACCCGCCGCCGGGTCAGCCCGGCGGCGAAGTCACCCATCATCCGGATCTCGCCCTCGGGTGAGTACTGGCTCACCGGCCGTTCGAGGTGCGGGTCCAGGTAGACGATCTCCGGGCGTTGCTCGGCCGCCTGCGGGTTCGGCCTGGCCGGCGGCAGTCGCCGCCACTCCTCCGGCGGCACGCGAGATTCATCGTCCATCGCATCAGCATGCCCGTTCCGACCGAGAAATGTCAGGCCGGCGGTTAGCCTGGCTGCATGGCGTCGCCTTTCGTGGAAGTCCAAGTCGGCTCGCGGACTGTCAAAGTGACCAACCCGGACCGGGTTTACTTCCCGGAGCGCGGCGAGACCAAGCTAGATCTGGTCAATTACTACCTATCGGTCGGCGCGGGCATCGAACGGGCCCTGCGCGAGCGGCCGTGCATGCTGCATCGTTACCCCGAGGGCGTGGCTGGCGAAAAGATCTATCAGAAGCGGCTGCCCAAGGGAGCCCCTGACTGGGTCGAGACGGTCGAGGTGAGCTTCCCGTCCGGTCGCACCGCTGACGAGCTCTGCGTGACCGAACTGGCCGCGGTCGCCTGGGCCGTGCAGATGTCGACCGTCGAGTTCCATCCCTGGCACACCCGCCGGGCCGCGGTCGAGCGGCCCGACGAGCTGCGGATCGACCTCGACCCGCAGCCGGGCACCGGCTTCACCGAGGCCAAGGCGGTCGCCCTCGTGGTCAACGAGGTGCTGGGCGAGCTGGGCGCGATCGGCTGGCCCAAGACCTCCGGCAACCGGGGCATCCACATCTACGTGCGGATCGAGCCGACGCACGGGTTTCGCGAGGTGCGGCGGGCCGCCCTGGCCTTGGCCCGCGAGGTCGAGCGCCGGATTCCCGAGCAGGTGACCACCGCCTGGTGGAAGGAGGAGCGGGGGGAGCAGATCTTCATCGACTTCAACCAGAACGCCAAGGACCGGACGATCGCGGCGGCCTACTCGGTGCGCGGGTTCGCCCACGGGCCGGTATCGGCGCCGGTGACCTGGGCTGAGCTGCCCGCAGTCGAGACCAACGACTTCACGATCGCGACGATGCCGGCCCGCTTCGCCGCGCTCGGCGACGTGCACGCCGGCATCGACGACCGCTACTTCGACATCCAGGAGTTGCTGGATTGGTCCGAGCGCGATGAGCGCGACCACGGTCAGGGCGACGCGCCGTATCCGCCGAATTTCCCCAAGCAAGACGGCGAGCCGCCGCGAGTGCAGCCGTCGAAGATCAACAGAGCCAACTGGAGTGAGCCCGCACCGGGTGACAGGGTCGAGCCGCACGCGTTGGAGTGAGCCGCACAAACCGTTCGCTTGCAGCTATGAACGCGGTGTCGCATCTCTGGAAGACTCAATTTGGTCGGCCGGCCCGCCTCGATCGGCGACCCGGCGGCCCCGTCCCAGGAAGGCAGCCCATGAACGACATCCCCTCCTCGATCAGTTTCGACAGCGATGTCAAGCCGCTGTTTCGAGCCAGCGACCGAAGCGCTATGAGCAAAGCGTTCGATCTCTGGTCGTTTGAAGATGTCTCCGCCCACGCCAGCCAAATCGCTGCTCGCCTCCGGGACGGATCGATGCCCTGTGACGGCCCATGGCCGCAAAGCCGGGTGAGCCTCTTCGAGGCATGGGTGTCGGGCGGTCAGCAACCGTGAACGCCGAATTCGGGCGCGACGCCTGTTGCTAGTGAGCGGGACGCGCGGGTTTGGCGTTAGGAGGCCGGGCAGCTGTCGCCGGTCGGCAGGACGTCGGAGATCAGATAGTCATTGACCTTGGTGGTGATGCACGCGGTCTTCGGGTAGGCCGTGTGCCCCTCGCCGTCCCAGCTCAACACGACGCCGCTGCCGAGGGCCTTGGCCAGCACCGCGGTCGCCGCGAACGGGGTCGCCGGATCGTGCACCGTGCCGACGACCAAGATCGGCGGCGCGCCGGGGGCGCTGGCCGGCGGCAGCGGGTGGCCCGACTTCGGCCAGCCCGTGCACGAATAGAGCGAAGCGGCCGCGTTCTCGCCGAAGATCGGGTACTTCGCGTGCCACTCGACCGCCTTGGCCGCCACCAGGGCGTCGGTGACGGTCAGCGTCGAGTCGTTGCAGTTGATCGCGAGATTGGCGTCCTGGAGGTTCGTGTACTTGCCGGTCGTGGGGTCTCGACCGCTGTAGGAGTCAGCCAGCGCGAACAATCCCTTGGCGTCCCCGGCCTTCGCGGCCAGCAGCGCGTTGCCCAAGGTCGGCCACTGCGACTGGTCGTAGAGGGCCGCGGCCACCGCGGTGATCACGATGCCGCCGGTGGCGACCCGGGTCTCGCCCGGGGCGCTCGATCGCAACGGGTGGGCGTCGGCGGCCGGGATCAGCTGCTCGACGAAGGCGCGCGGATCGCCGAGGGGAGCGCAGGCCGGCCGCGACCGGCAGTTGGCGGCGAATTGGTCGAAAGCGGCCTCGAAGGCGGCCGCCTGGCGCTCGTCGGTGGTCAGCGGGGATGCGGTCGGGTCCACCGCGCCGTCCAGCACAGCCGTGCGAATGTTGCTGGGAAACTCGTGGGCGTAGGCCGCGCCGAGCCGGGTGCCGTAGGAGTAACCGAGGTAGTT
>JAOPUY010000565.1 GCA_025963265.1 Frankiales bacterium
ACCACGTGGTGCCTCGACGCGTGCAGACGACCTGGGATCGGGAACCGACGAGACGCCGACTGTGCAGCTTCCTGGTGGCACGTTCGTCATGGGAGAGGACAGCGCGTGGAGCTATCCCGCCGACGAGGAGGGCCCGGCCCGACCGGTCGACGTCGCGCCGTTCGCCCTCGACGTGCACGCCGTCAGCAACGCGCGCTTCACCGCCTTCGTCGAGGCCAGCGGCTACGTCACCGACGCCGAGCGCTACGGCTGGTCGTTCGTGTTCACCGGCCTGCTCCCCCACGACTTCCCGGACACCCGCGCCGTCGTCGGTGCCCCGTGGTGGCGGCAGGTCCAGGGTGCCGACTGGCGTCATCCGTACGGTCGCGACAGCAGTCCGATCGACGACCACCCCGCCGTGCACCTCAGCGCCCAGGACGCTGAGGCGTTCGCGCGCTGGGCAGGCAAGCGCCTCCCCACCGAAGCCGAGTGGGAGTACGCCGCCCGCGCCGGCTCCACCACCACGTTCCCCTGGGGCGAGGAGCTCGAGCCCGGTGGCGTCCGCCTCGCCAACACCTGGCAGGGCGAGTTCCCGACCGCGCCTACCGGGGGCACCTGTGCCGTGGATTCCTTTGCCCCCAGTGCCTTTGGCCTTCACAACATGATCGGGAACACCTGGGAGTGGACGTCCACCACCGCCCCAAGAGGACAGGTGCTCAAGGGCGGCTCCTACCTCTGCCACGCGTCGTACTGCCGTCGCTATCGCCCCGCCGCTCGGTCCTTCGCCGCCGCCGACAGCTCGATGGGCAACACCGGCTTCCGCTGCGCGGCCTGAACGGCATCGTCTCGGCGGGAGGCAACGACCGCGGCCTCGCTCGACACTGCCGCTCGACGAACGGGAAGGCGCTCTTCACCCTCCGAAAGGGCTGAGGACAGCATCCCCACGGCTCCTTCGACGCGCGCTGCAAAGAGCATCGACGAGCTGGGTCACGTTCAGATTCAGGACGTTGTGCCGCCTGTTGACATGGACGGCAAAGGACGAGACTGGCGGGCGTTGGCCTTCGGCGAAATCGCTTCGACGGGGTGACTACGGCCGGACTAGCCTTTGGCGACCCGTACGAAGCCCTGAGGAGGTGTCACCCGTGAATGCATCGGATTGGGTGGTCCTCATGGGAACACGGTCGCAGGTTAGCTCGACTGGGAGGGCCGCAACGGATTGCTCCTGAGAGGCATGACCATGCAGTTCACTTCTCACACGTCCATCGGTGACGGCGTCGCGGAACGCGCTTTCATCCTCGGCGAGATTCCCGGCGTCTTGTGGCTGCCGGAATCCACCTCCGCGCCGGTGCCCCTCATCCTTCTCGGGCACCCCGGCGGGCTGGGGCGCATGCGCGCCCGCTTGGTCGAACGCGCCAAGCGGTCCGTCCGGGAGGGCTACGCTGCCGCGACCCTCGAACTCCCGGGGAGCGGCGACCGACCCCGTTCGGCCCACGTCGAGCAGGCTCGCGCCGACCTCCGCCACGCGCTGGCGGCCGGTGAGGGAGTGACCGAAGATCTTGTGAACCGTCTTGTCCTGCCGCTTGTCGATGCAGCCGTCCCCGAGTGGCGGGCCCTTCTCGACGCCCTCCTGTCGTTACCCGAGATCAGAGGACCGGTGGGGTATGCCGGAGGCATCATCGCCATCGGCACCCGACTGGCCCTCGTCGAGCCGCGCTTGGCGGCGGCCGTCCTTTTCGCTGGAAGCTACGTGCCGCAGGCCACTTTCGAGGAGGCACGACAGGTCAACATTCCGCTCCTCGTGCTGCTGCAGTGGGACGACGACGGCAATGACCGACAGATGGCCTTGACCCTGTTCGACGCCTTCGGCTCCCAGAACAAGACGCTGCACGCCAACATGGGCGGACACACCGGGGTCCCCCACTTCGAGGGGGAGGCCGGGCAGCACTTCTTCGATCGGCATCTCAGATAGACCTTGGCGCAGTGACGAGCAAAGCCGCGGCGTTCTTCGTTGTGCTGGAGGTCTACGTTCGGTCCATGCACAAGCAGCGTCTTCGGTTGGTCGAGGTAATCATCCTGGCTGACGATGACGAACTGCCCGCCCTCTCCGAGCGCATCGGGGCTGCGATCTGCCAGCCGAGTGATCACGACGATCCGTGCGTCACGCCTTGGACGCTGATGACCTCACTCGTTGAGGATCTTGACGAGCCCCGTACGTCAAAGCTCGTGGCCCTCGCATCGGACGACTGACAGGAACCGGCGTTCCGTGGAGCAGCGAAGCGGTGATGGCACTCAGCCTTGTCCTGAGACTCTCAGCCACTGTGCGCTTGTGAAAGTCTGCTTCCGTGAAGGTTGAGCGAGTCTTGCGGGCGACGGTAGCTTCTCTGGCTGCGGCGGAGGGCTGGGTCGCGACGGGACTCGTTGACGAGGTGCCAGTTTCGAAGATTTCTGTGACCACGCCTACTCGGCTCCGGTCAATTAGCCCGTCCCCGTATCGAGCGGGAGGGGAACCACACCGCACCATCCAGATTGAAGATCGGGTCTGGATGCGAGGAGGCGTCACGGACTGGGTCGGCTTTCCGACGCCGCCCGAGCAGGTCCATACGTATGTCGCCGGGCGCTGGGTAGAAATGTCGGTTCGCCAAGCTCAGGTTCGGGACATGGCGGACTACCACCCCGCCACCAAGTGGAAGCGTCAAGCGTTGATCGCCGACGGGCCGATCCTCGATGGTGGAAGAGACGCAGCCGGAAACGTAATCCTGATCAGGCCAGGAGCACCATTCAGATCCCACCTCATCATTGATGACTCCAAGGGTCTGCAACTGCTGGAGATGAGAAACGAGCAGGGGACCAACAGGATTAAGATCGTCTACGACCAGGATGTGAGAGTTCAGCCGCCTTCAACCGACGTGCTCGCGGTTGAGGATTTGATGGCTTGGGGACGGAAGTTCCGAAAGTCGAATTCGCCTTCGTCCCAGCAACGGTAGGTGCCCTTCCCGAGCGCACAGAAGCCGGCTCTATCCACTTGCGCC
>JAOPUY010000589.1 GCA_025963265.1 Frankiales bacterium
GGCTGCAGCGTGACCGCGGTCGCCGGCGGGCGCCCGCGGCACACGACGATGTCCTTGACGCCCACCAGCGGCATGGTCTCGGGCACCCGGACCGGCGATCTCGACCCCGAGATCGCGCTGTATCTGCTGGAGCACCGCGGGTACTCGATCGAGGCGCTGCGGTCCGCGCTCGACGAGCGCTCCGGGCTGGCGGGGATCGCCGGCGGCCGACACGACGTGCGCGATCTGCTGACCGCGGCCGAGCGGCCAGATCACGACGCCAGACTGGCGCTGGAGATCTTCTTCAACAGCGCGGCCATGGCCATCGCCGCCTGCGCGACCACGCTGGAGGAGTGGCGGCATCTGGTGTTCACCGGCGGCATCGGGGAAAACTCGGAGTCGGCCCGGCAACAGATCGCCCAGCGCTTGCTCTCCTTGCGCGGCGTGGACCGCAAGCGTGGCCAGCGGTCCGCAACCGACGCGGAGGACTCCGTGGCGGAACTGGTGGCCAGCGGTGTCGACGTGGCCGTCGTGCCGGCCGACGAGCAACGCGTCCTGGACCGCCTCACCCGCGAGCTGCTTTGGCCCGCAACCTGACTGCTGCCTAGCTTTTAGATTCCCCAGCTTTCGGAGCGTATTTGTCGCCTGGCACCTAAACCACTCCGAAACCTCAGACTCCGGAGCGGGCCAGGATCTTGCGCGCGAGGGGCAGCCACTCGGCCAAGGTCGGCGAGTCTTTCCAATCGCTGTCGAGCAAGTAGAGCGCGCTGGTCGGGGTGCTGGCGCCGATCTCGACCAGCACGGGTTTGAGGGAGAGCTCCGGCGCTAGCGCGTGCGCCGGCCCCGCGCCGAGCATCAGCGGGATCGCGATGGCTCCGCCGAGGCTGCCCGCACCGAACTGGTCGAGGAAGAGCTTGAGCAACCCGGTGTAGGTCGCCTTGTAGGTCGGGCTGGCGATCACCATCAGGTCGAGCGACTTCACGGACTCCACGGCGGCGGCGACCCCGGCGTCCCCCCACCCCAGCAGACCCGGACCGAGCTCGACGACGTCGATCGCGACCGACGGCTCACGCCCGGTCAACTCAGCCAGCACGTGCAGCGCGGCCTCGTAGGTGCGCGACTTGGGCTTCGGGTTGCCCACGACAATTCCAACGTTCACTTGCTGCCTCCGTCACTCGCCCACGTGCCTCGTTCTTTAAACCCTAGAGGGGGCCGATCATGGGGCGCGCACAGAATGGTCAAAGCGAGGTATTGCTACTCACAGTTACTGTCTGATCGCTGGTGGTAACAGACAGACTCTGCTAATTTCCCGTTAAGTTGTCCGGCGCGGGCCGGCCACCGGGGGAACGTACGGAGTCAGTCTGATGAACGCCGCGCTCAAACGGACGTCGGTCGCGACAGTGCTGCTGTCGACGGTCGCGTTGATCGTCGCTGTGCTGGTGGCGGCCGGACCGCACGCGGCGTCCGCCGCTGGCTCGACCGGCAGCTCGGTCGATCTGTGCGGCGCCCCGAGCCCGGGTTACGCGCAGTGCCTCGGCATCCGCCACCTCCCCCGCGCCGCGGCCACTCCCAACTCGGCCACTGGCAACGCCTCGCCCGCGAACTCGCCGCTGGGTCTCACACCGTCTCAGCTCGCCAGCGCCTATGACCTGGACCGCACCCAGGGCGCGGGCCAGCGAGTGGCGATCGTGGACGCCTACGACGACCCGAGCGCCGCGAGCGACCTCGCGGTCTACCGGTCGCAATGGGGCCTGCCGCCCTGCACCAGCGCCAGCGGCTGTCTCGCCAAGGTCAACCAGGACGGAGCGGCTAGCCCGCTGCCGACGGCGGATGCGGGCTGGGCGGCCGAGATCTCCCTCGACCTCGACATGGTCTCGGCCATCTGCCCGAAGTGCGGAATCCTGTTGGTCGAGGCCGACAGCAACGCGCTGAGCGATTTGGGCGCCGCAGTCGACACGGCGGTGCAGCTCGGCGCGAAATTCGTCTCCAACAGCTACGGCGGCCCGGAGCAGAGCTGGGCCAGCGCGGCCGACAGCTACTACGACCATCCCGGCGTGGCCATCACCGCGAGCACCGGAGACGACGGCTACGGCGTCTTCTATCCGGCCAGCTCGCCCTACGTCACCGCGGTCGGCGGAACGAGCCTGGTGCCGGCCAGCAACGCCCGCGGCTGGACCGAGACCGCGTGGCAGGGCGCCGGCAGCGGCTGTTCCAGCTACTCCAGCCAACCGGCGATGCAGGCCAGCGCCAACACCGGTTGCGCCGATCGCGCGGTGGCCGACGTCTCCGCGATCGCCGACCCGAACACCGGCGTGGCGGTCTATGACAGCTACGGCAACGGCGGCGGTTGGGCGCAGTACGGGGGCACCAGCGCCGCCGCCCCGATCATCGCCTCGACCTACGCCTTGGCCGGCACTCCGGGGGCCTCGGACTACCCGAACAGCTACCCCTCCGCCCATCAGAACGACTTGAACGACGTGACCGCCGGTTCCGACTGCGCCAGCGGCGTGGCCGGGTGCACCGGGACGAGCTGCGCGACCTTGCGCTGGTGCACCGCCGCCGCCGGGTGGGACGGCCCGACCGGACTCGGCACCCCGAGCTCGACTGGCGCCTTCACCGCCCCGTCGACCACCCCCGTCCCGGCGGCGTTCAGCGGCGTCGCCACCGTGGCCAGCGACCCGGTCGCCGGTTTGGGCACCCAGCTGACGTTCACGCCGACGTTGCCCAGCGGCCAGTCCATCGCGACGGTGAGCTGGAGTGTGGCTCGCTCCGATTGCGCGATCGCCGCTCCCACCTTGCTGCAGACGACGGTGCGCTGCCCGGCCGACGCGACCGGCGCGACCACGGTCACGGCGAGCGCGAGCGACACCGCCGGGGCCCACGTCACCGCAAGCGCGCCACTCACTTTCGGACCGGCTGACGGATCACGCCCGGTAGCGGTCGCATTGTCGGCCACCGGCCAAACCGGTTCGACGATGACGTTCTGCGCCGGGACTCCGACGCCGGTGCAGGCCGTGGTCACCGATCAGGCCACCGGCGAACCGGTCCAGGGCATCACGGTCGCGTTCACCAGCCAGGCCGACGGCGCTGAGCCCACGACCGTGGGAACAGCCGTGACCGACGCCCAAGGCCTCGCTCAGGCGAGCTTGACCGCGACCACTGACGTGCAGTTCGGCGCCAGCACCAGCGCCGCCGGCGCGTTCGCGGCCGACGGACCCGTGAGCATCGCGGCCACCGCGGCCAGCTGCACTGGCGCCCTCTCGAGCGCGCTCAATCAGATCCTCAGCTACTACGGCGACCCGGTCACCGTCACCGGGTCGTTGACCGAGACGGCGGGCCAGCAGCAATTGCCGGCGGTCGGCCGCAGCGTGTCGATCCTTGAGACCAGCGGGTCGACCACGAGCACCCTAGGCGCCGCCGTCACCGGCGCGGACGGCGCCTTCACCGCCGTCATCCACCCGACCGCGTCCGGCTCGATCAGCGTCGCGGCCGGCGCCCTCGGACTGCTGCCGGCGATCAGCGCAGTGGCCGGCGACCTCACGGTGCAGCTGCCCACCACCGCGGCCACGGCCGCCGCCAACCACAGTGAGATCGCCTACCTCTCGCCGCTCACCGTGTCGGGCTCGCTGACCCGGGTCGCCGGCTCGGCGACCCGCCCGTTGGCCGCCGCGAGCGTTCGGATCCTCGGCCGGGTGGGCACCGCCGCCGCCACCCAGCTGGCCACGGCGGTGACCAACGCGCAGGGCGCCTGGAGCGTGTCGGTCAGCCTGAAAGCCAGCCAGACGATCTCGGCCGTGTACGCCGGCGCCGCCGGGCAACCCGCCGCGACGGCAACCGCCGGCGCGGTGCGAGTGGCGGCCTGGACGACGAAGCTCGCCCTCGCGGTGTCGCGGCGGAGCCTGGCCGCGGGCGACTCGGACGCCGTGTCGGGCACCGCGACCCGGTCCTACGCCGGCGCGAGTTCGGCCGCGGCGGCTCTACCCGTGCGGGTGTACCTGACGACCCGCACCGGGACGACCCTGCTGCTCGCGACGACCTCGACGACCTCGGCTGGCCGGTTCGCCGCCACGGTGCGGCCGACCGAGAACGGCACCCTCACCGCTCGGGTGGTGAGCGTGCCCGGCTACGCGAACTCGACCTCGGCCGGGATCGCCGTCACCGTGTCCACCCGGGTTGCCGCGGCCGCGCCCGCGCGCGTGGCCCGGCATGCCGCCTTCCTCTTCTCGACCAGCGTCACCGTGGCCCGTCGAGCCGGCGTGACGATCGAGGTGTTGCGCGGAACCCGGTGGGTCCGAGTCACCTCGGCGACCACCGCCAGCAACGGCGTCGCCCATGTGCGCGTGGCCGGGCTAGCCGCCGGGACCTATCACTTCCGCTCGGTCTCGGTCGGCGACGCCCGCGGCGGGGCCGGGGTGAGCGCCACCGTCATCGTCCGAGTTCCCTGACGAGCGCCGGTAAGGTTGCGCTCATGAGCGAACTCTTCCGGACGGGAGTGGCTGTCGCGGGAGTGGCTGTCGCAGCGGTGACGTGACGACCGAGGTCCACGAATCCCAGCGCATCTCGCCCCGGATGATCCTGATCGTCGGTTCGCTGACGGCGTTCGGACCGCTCTGCATCGATATGTACCTGCCCGCGTTGCCGCGAATCAGCCACGACCTGCACTCCTCGGCCTCGGCGGTGCAGCTCTCGCTGACCGCGTGCTTGATCGGCCTGGCCGTCGGCCAAGTCCTGATCGGTCCGCTCAGCGATCGGCTCGGACGGCGCCGGCCGCTGTTCTTCGGCCTAGCCGCGTTCATCATCGCGTCGGCCGCGTGCACGCTGGCCCCGAACATCCAGGCGCTCATCGCCTTGCGCTTCGTCCAGGGAGTCGGCGGCGCCGCTGGGCTGGTGATCGCCCAGGCGATCGTGCGCGATCAGTACTCCGGCACCGCGGCGGCGCGGTTCTTCTCGGTGCTGATCCTGGTCACCGGCGCCGGCCCGATCCTCGCGCCGCAGATCGGCGCTGAGTTGCTGCGACTGGGGTCCTGGCGCATCTTGTTCCTCAGCCTGGCTCTAGCTGGCCTCGTTCTCCTGGCAATCGCGGCGGCCAAATTGCCGGAGACCCTCCCGGTCGACCAGCGCAATCTCGGCGGGTTCGGACAGGCGCTGCACACCATGCGCGCCGTCGCCACCGATCGAGAGTTTCTGGTCAACTCGTTGGCCTGCGCCTTCGGCTTCGGAACGGTTTTCGCCTACGTCGCCGGGTCTTCGTTCGCCTTGGAGAACGTCTACGGCCTCAGCCCGGAGCAGTTCAGCCTCGCGTTCGCCTTCAACGCCGTCGGCCTGATCGCCGGCAGCCAGGCCAACGGCCGTTTGGTCGGCCGCATCGGTTCGGCCCGGCTGCTGACCTACGGTTTGGTCGGGCTCGCGACGGCCGGACTTACCTTGTTGGTCCTGGTGCTCGAATCCGCCGGCGGCCTGGCCGGGGTGCTGGCCTGCATGTTCGTGGTGATGACCTCGCTCGGCTTCGTCGGGCCGAACGCCACTGCGCTCGCGCTCAATGACTTCCCGCAGTCGGCCGGTAGCGCCTCGGCGCTGCTCGGGCTGCTGCGGTTCTCGGTCGGGGCGGCCGTGGCGCCGCTGGTTGGGCTCGGCGGCTCCCACGATGTGCTGCCGCTGGCTGTCGTGATGGCCGCCTGCGGGGGGCTGGCGATCACCATCCGGCTGGCCTTCCGCCCGCGCCTCGTGGCGCCCGGCGAGGACCGGACGGCGTCATTTCTCCCCGAGGCCGCGACCGACGTCATCCTCTGAACGGTCCGGGGAACCGGGTCGAGCCCGATTCGAGCCCCAGCCGAGCCCGATTCCAGCCCGCCCGCCGACCGCGCTAGCCGAAGCCGGACAGGGCCTGGCCGCCCACCCCCAGGACGACCGGGACGACGCCGATGCAGACGTACGCCGGCAGGAAACACAGCCCCAGCGGGACCATCGACCACACCCCGGCCCGCTCCGCCGCGGCCAACGCCTCCTGTTGGTGACGCTCGCGCAGCTCG
>JAOPUY010000293.1 GCA_025963265.1 Frankiales bacterium
AGGTCGAACTCGACCGCCTCGGTCGGCTTGGTCGCCTCGCTGTCGGCGATGAAGTCGCCGAGCGCGGAGTCCTCGTCGGTGCCCACCGTCTGATCCAGGCTGACCAGGTCGCGGGCGTGGTCGACCAGCTCGTGCAACCGCTCGACGGTGATGTCGAGCTCGGACGCGAGCTCGGCATCGGTGGCGTCCCGGCCCAGGTTCTGGCCCAGTTCGCGGCGCATCCGCTGCATCTTGTTGATCTGCTCGACGAGGTGGACGGGAAGTCGGATCGTGCGGGACTGGTCAGCCATCGCGCGGCTGATCGCCTGCCGGATCCACCACGTCGCGTACGTCGAGAACTTGAAGCCCTTGGTGTAGTCGAACTTCTCCACGGCGCGGATCAGGCCGAGATTGCCCTCCTGGATGAGATCCAGGAACGGCATGCCGCGACCCGTGTACCGCTTGGCCAGCGAAACGACGAGTCGCAGGTTGGCCCGCAGCAGCAGGTCCTTGGCGGTCTCGCCGTCGGCGGCCAGCGCCTGCAGCTCGCGCCGACGCGGAACGGTCAGCCGCTTGCTGGTGCTGATGAGGTGCGTGGCGTAGAGCCCGGCCTCGATGCGCTTGGAGAGCTCGACTTCCTCGACCGCGTTCAGCAGCGAGACTTTGCCGATCTCGTTTAGGTAGGAGCGCACCAAGTCCGCGGCCTGCACGACCTCGTCGAGATCGGCGGTCGCCATGACCGGGTTCTCCTCCACCGCCTCTTCCTCGATAAGCGCGCTCGCCGTGGGTTCCAGGTCGGTCCCAGCAGGAGCCACTGCCGACGGGCGGCTAGAACGGTGGCCAGAAAGGGTGCGAGACGCCGGGTTTCGGCGCGTCGCGGTCTTGCTCGTCTTAGTTGATGGCTGCGTCACGTTGGTGTCCGTCCGCTCATTGGGCTTTTGTTGTCCCACCGTGTACAACGATTCGAAGCCGCGGTTGTTCCCGGATTTGCTGTGCATCAGTTGTGCGCGGCAATAGCGAAGGCCCCGCATTAGTACCAACGATCCGCGCTGCGGAATGGTTCAACTGCGACGCGGCGGCAGCAGCACGCCGCGCCGGAGCAGATCCTCGACGACGGGCGTGAGGGCGGCGGCGACGTCGTCGCTGGGCAGGTCCAACAGCTGCGAGATCAGCTCGAAGGCCGGCTGCAGCGCGAGCCCGGCCGACAGCGCCGCGACCAGGCCGGCCACCGCCGAATCGGCCTCGACCTCCCAGCGCATGCCGCCCGACTGGCGCAGCTGGGTGAAGCCGGGCTGCCAGCCGTCGGGGCCGAGCAGGGATCGCTCGTCCAGGACCAAATCCAGCGCCGGGCGCAGCCGCTCGGTCGCCAGTCCGGCCGGTCCCAGCGCGCGAAGGTAGTCCAACCGCTCGAACCAGGAGGCGACGGCCGGGCCGGCCGGCTGCTCGATCGGCTGTGGAACGTCCTCGCAGATCACGACTGGCCGACTCGAGTGCATTTGACGGAGGTTGACCAGGCCCATGCCGACGGCGAGGACCCCGGCCTCGTCGAACCAATTCCGCCACCGCTCATACCGCGCCCGCCAGCGCTCGGAGCCGGGCTGCTCGCCCGCGTCCCGCAACCAGAGCGAGATGTACTCGCCCGGTTCGGCGACCTCCCGCTGCCAGACCCAGGCGTCACAGCCGGACCCCTGCAGCCAGCCGGTCAGCCGCTCGGCCCAGTCCTGGGTGGCGTCGATGGTCCAGTTGGCCAGCAGCTGAGCGGTGCCGCCCGGCGTCAACCGGGCCGGCAGCCCGGTGACCAGCTCGCGGCACACGGCATCGCCGGCCAGCCCGCTGTCGCGGTAGGTGAAGCCGCCCGACTCGGCCGTGAAGCCGGGTCCGACGATGAACGGGGGATTGCACACGATCTGGTCGAACTGCTCGCCGGCCACCGGTTGCAAGAGCGAGCCCTGCCGCAAATCCCACGACAAGCCGTTCAGCGCCGCCGTGGTCGCGGCCATCCGCAAAGCCCGCGGGCTGAGGTCGGTGGCCACCACCCGCTCGGCGTGGCGGCTCAGATGCAGGGCCTGCACGCCCGAGCCGGTGCCGAGGTCGAGCGCGTTGGACACCGGGCCGCGAATGGTGGCTTGGGCCAACGTCGTCGCCGCGGCGCCGATGCCCAGGACATGCTCCGGGTCCAGGGGCCCGACCCGCAGCTCCGCGCCGAGGTCGGACAGGATCCACCAGTCCGGGCCGCCGTCCTCGGAGTAGGGACGCAGGTCGAGCGCGGCCCGCACGGTCGCCGCGCCGCCGGCCTGAGCGCTCGTGAGGAGGCCGCAACCGATGGCGTCCGGCAGTCCCAGCGGAGCGAGGGCCCGGACGGCCTCGGACTCGCTGATCGGCTGGCCGAGCAGGAACAACCGGATCCAGGCCTCGGTGGCTGAGCCCTGCCGGGTGAGGCGTTCGACACCGAGCAGGTCGCCGCGGGCCAGCGCCGCGGAGCCGGCCAGACCGAGCGCCTCGTTGACGGCCTCACTGGAGTAGTGCGCCTGCAGCGCGTACCGCAGCCGGGTCAGGACCGCCGCGGGGAACAGGGGCGCCCAATCGGTGCTCATCGGAACGCCGTCCCGGCCAAGGCGGCGATCTGCTCGGCGACCGCCTCGGGCCGGCGCACCTGCAGGTCGTGGCCGCCCTCGATCGGGTGCAGCGTCGAATCGGCGATCTGCTCAGCCAGGGCGGCGCCAGTCGCGGCCGGGATCACCGCGTCGTGCGTGCCGACGAGGACGCGGGTCGGGACCGCGATGCCGGAAAGGGCCTGACTGATTAGGGGGAGCTGCGCCACCAGCGCGCGCTGCTCCACCAGGAAGCTCCGCCAGAACGGCCGCACCGTCATCGCCGCGCCGCTGGCCCAGGCGTACGGCGTCTCCTCGACCGGGGTGATCCGGGTCAGAACCGAGGCCGTCCGTCGCGCCAGGGCTCCTCGGCCGAGGCGGAAGGTCAAGAACGAGAGCAAGTCGCCGAGCACCGGAGCGGCCAGCAGCGTGTCGACCGGCACCAGGCAGCCCGGCCCGACTGAGGCCAACAAAACCAAGCCGGCCCACTCCGGCGCCGCCACGCCGTCGGACTCGCGCCCGGCCAACGCCGCGCCGGACTCGCTCGCAGCCAGCGCGGCCACGCCGCCGGCCCAGCTATGGCCGACCAGCAGCACCGGTCCGGCGTCGAAGCGGGCCAGCCACGAGCGGAGCCAGGCCACGTTGCCGGGGTAGTCGGTGGCCGGCAACCGGTTCACCCCGTAGCCCGGGCGGTCGGGCACCGCGATCCGGATCTCAGGGTCGAGCTGGCGCCGGAGCTCTTGCCGCAACGCCCAGAAGCTGGCCGACGAGTCCGGCTGCCCGTGCAGCAGCACGACCGTGGGAAAGGGCACCGGCCCATCCTGCCCCATTGAAACGGTCCTGCCACAACAAGCTGTGCGAGGCAACAGAATTGCCCGCGCGGTGGCACGATGGGTGCGTGCGTCAACCTAAGCTGCGCGGTGAACGCCCGGCCCTCATCACCGAGGCCCCGCTCAGCAACGACGAACAATTCGACCGCCGCCGCCGCCGCTACCTGATCACCATGGGCGTGCGATCGCTGTGCGTGATCGGCGCGGCCGCCACCTTCCAGCTCTCGGGCTGGCTGGCCGCGGCGTTCATCGCCGCCGGCATGGTGCTGCCCTGGACGGCAGTCCTGATCGCCAACGACCGTCCGCCGAAGAAGGCCCTGCAATTCCGGCGGTTCTTGCCCGATAGCTTGACCCATGGAAACCGGGAGCTCACCGCCGGCCCGACGCCGTTC
>JAOPUY010000301.1 GCA_025963265.1 Frankiales bacterium
TTCCAACGCCGGTGGGTGCGGCGGTGGGAGTGCGAGACGGACATGCCGAAGCCGGGCCCCTTGCCGCAAACATCGCAGTGGCTGGCCACAATGGCCTCCTCAAGATCTCAGACGAAGAAAATGCTCTACGTGCCGGAAGTGTGCGTCCCCGACCGAGAATGGTGCGGGCAACCGGTCAAGTGTAGCCAGCCGCCGACGCGCGGTCCAAACCGGGGAACGCGGGCCCGGATCAAGCGAGCCGCACGCGGCTCGGGGGCCAGTAAGGTCTCAGTGCAGCACGGACGGTTCCGGGCGACCGATCTCACCAGCGGGAGGTTCTCGATGTTGACCCGACTCGACGCCTCCGCCGTGCGGGACTGGTGCCAGTCCGCGCTGCAAGCCCTGACTGACCATCAGGGCGAGATCGACGCGTTGAACGTCTTCCCCATCCCGGACGGCGACACCGGCACCAATCTCGTCCTCACCATGCAGGGCGCCGCCGGCGCGGTCCACTCGCGGCATCCGCCGGCCGCGGGTGCTCGCCCGTTGTCGGCGGCCGAGCTCTTGCGAGTGCTGGCGAAAGCCGCGACGCTGGCCGCGCGCGGCAACTCGGGGGTGATCCTGTCCCAGGTGCTGAGCGGGCTGGCGACTGGCTTCGAGGTGTCCCAGCCGGGTCAGGCGCAGTCAGCCCAGCCGGGTCAGGCGCAATCAGCCCAGCCGGGTCAGGCGCAGTCAGCTCAGGCCGCTCGGCAACTGGCGGGCGCGCTGCGCCGGGCGAGCGACGCCGCCTACGCCGCCGTGCCGGATCCGGTGGAGGGCACGATCCTCACCGTGGCTCGGGCGGCGGCCACCTCGGCCGAGCGAAGCTTGTCGACCGCGGCGGCCCAGCCGGCTGAGCTCGCCGACGTGATCTCCGCGGCGACCGCGGGCGCGCGGGCCGCCCTGAATCAGACTCCGACCCAACTGCGGGCCCTGGCCGAGGCGGGGGTGGTGGACGCCGGCGGACTTGGCTTGGTGCTGGTGCTGGGGTGCCTGGAGGCGACGATAACCGGTGATCCGGCCGAGCCGGCGGAGGTCCTGGCTGAAGCGGCGGCCACCGGGCAAGCGGGCGAGTCCATGCTCGAGCTGAGCGGGCCGGCCACCGTCGGCGCGGCGCTCGAGGACCACGCCCCCCGGCGGAATCCGGCGGAACCCCAGTCGATTCGCGAGGCCGGCAGCGAAGAGTTCTGCTATGAGGTCCAGTATCTGCTCGAGGCCGACGAGGGCAACGCCGCGCGGCTGAAGGCCGAACTGGCCGAACTCGGCGACAGCGTGCTCGTGGTCAACGCGGGCGACGGCATCCACAACGTGCACGTCCACGTCAACGACGTCGGAGCGGCCATCGAGGCCGGTGTCGCGGCGGGGCGGCCTCATCGCATCGCGGTGTCCCGGTTCGCCGATCAGGTGAGCGAGGCCGCGCCGGGCCGGACCGGAACGGCGGTGGTGGCGGTCGCGCCGGGTGAGGGGTTGGCCGACCTGTTCCAGTCAGAGGGGGTCGTGGTGGTCGACGGTGGTCCGTCCCACAGCCCGTCCACGGCCGAGGTGCTGCGCGAGATCATGGCCAGCGGCGCGGCGCGGGTCATCTTGCTGCCTAACGCGTCGGCGGTCGGCGGAGTCGCGGAGATGGCGGCCGAGCAGGCCCGTTTGCTCGGGGTGGCGGTCGCCGTCATACCGACCAAGTCGCCTATCCAGGGATTGTCCGCGGTGGCCATCCACGACGAGCGCCGCCGCTTCGAAGACGACGTCATCGCCATGGCCGAGACGGCGGCGGCGACCCGGTTCGCCGAGGTGACCATCGCCGTCCGCGAGGCCATCACCTACGCCGGGCGGTGCTCGGCCGGGGATGTGCTCGGCCTGATCGACGGCGAGGTGGTCGAGATCGGCAGTGACGTCGGCCGGGTCGGCATCAGCCTGGTCCGGCGACTGGTGGCCGTCGGCGGCGAGCTGATCACCGTGCTCGCCGGCTCCGACGCGGGCGCGGGCGCGGCCGCTGAGGAGCTGTCGCGTTACGTGCGCAAGAACCACCCATTAGTCGAATTTAATGCTTTTTCCGGCGGCCAACCGCACTTCCCGCTGCTCATCGGAGTCGAGTAGCCGGGCTGAGTCAGAGCGTTCTGGCAGAGTTGTCGCCATGGTCACCAGGGACACGTTGCTCCGTAACGTGCTCGGCACGACGACGGCGAACTCGCTGGAGAAGAAGCTCGAGCTCGCCACGGTGGGCGACCTGCTGCGGCATTACCCCCGCCGGTTCTCCCAGCGCGGCGAGCTCACCGACCTCGCGCATCTGGTCGAGGGCGAGGAGGTCACCGTCCAAGCCCGAATCCAGTCCGTGTCGGGCAAGCGGATTCCGTCGCGGAAGCTGCACATCCTCGAGGTGGTGATCGTCTCCGGCAACAGCAGCGCCTCGCTCAGCTTCTTCAACCAGCCCTTTCGCGACAAGGAGCTGAAGGTCGGGCGGGTCGGCCTGTTCGCCGGCAAGGTGTCACGGTTTCGATCCAAGCTGCAGCTCAACTCGCCTGACTACACCCTCTTCGACTCCGCCGACGAGGGCGCGGCGCTCACCGATCCGGCCGCCTTCGCCAACGCGCTCATCCCGGTCTACCCCGCGGTTGCCGGCTTGCCCTCCTGGACGATCGCCAAGTGCATGGGCATCATGCTCGATCAATTGGACGAGGTGCCCGACGCGCTGCCGGCCGCGGTGCGACTGGACGCCCGGCTGGTCGGACTGGACTGGGCGCTGCGCAACATCCACCGTCCGAGCACCATGGACGACTACCACCGGGCCAAGCACCGGTTGGCCTTCGACGAGGCGTTCGGGGTGCAGCTCGTGCTGGCCCAGCGGCGGCACGCCTTGGCCGCCAACCCGACGGTGGCCCGGCCGCGGATGCCGGGGGAGATGCTCGACCGGTTTCGGGAGCGGCTGCCGTTCACCCTCACCGATCAGCAGCAGAGCATCGCCGACGTGATCTCCGGCGAGCTCGCCGCCGAGTACCCGATGCACCGCCTGTTGCAAGGCGAGGTCGGCTCGGGCAAGACCGTCGTGGCCCTGCTGGCCATGCTGCAGGTGGTCGACGCCGGCGGCCAGGCCGCGTTGCTGGCGCCGACCGAGGTGCTGGCGGCCCAACACGCGGCGACGATCCGCGAGCTTCTGGGCGAGCTTTCGCACGCCGGCCAGTTCGGCGGCCTCGACGTCGGCACCCGGGTGGCCCTGCTCACCGGCTCGATGTCGGCCGCGGTCCGTCGCGAAGCGCTGCTGGACGCGGCCTCCGGCGCGGCCGGGATCGTCATCGGCACGCACGCGCTGATCCAGGACAGCGTCCAGTTCGCCGATCTGGGCCTGGTCGTGGTCGACGAGCAGCACCGCTTCGGAGTCGAGCAGCGCGACGCGCTGCGCAGCAAGGCCGCAAGTCCGCCGCACATGCTGGTGATGACCGCGACCCCGATACCGCGGACGGTGGCGATGACCGTCTTCGGCGACCTGGAGGTCTCCGAGCTTCGAGAACTGCCGGCGGGGCGCACCGAGATCGACAGCTCGGTGGTGCCGTTGCTGGACAAGCCGAGCTGGCTCGACCGGGTCTGGCTGCGCGTGCGCCAGGAGGTCGCCGGCGGACACCAGGCCTATGTCGTGTGCCCGCGCATCGGCGAGGGCGAGGAGGTCGACGACATCGGGGCGATGTCGGAGGAGGAGGGCGCTCAGGCGGCCTCCGTGCTCGCCACCTTCGCCGAGCTCTCGGCCGGCCCGTTGGCCGGCCTGCGGCTCGGGTTGATGCACGGCCGCTTGAGCTCGGAGGAGAAGGCGGCGGTGATGGCCGACTTCGCGACGGGCCGGTGCGACGTGCTGGTGTCGACCACGGTCATCGAGGTCGGCGTCAATGTGCCGAACGCCACGGTGATGGTCGTGCTGGACGCCGATCGGTTCGGCGTCTCGCAGCTGCACCAATTACGCGGCCGCATCGGGCGGGGCGCCTACGAGGCGGCCGACCACCGCAACTACTGCC
>JAOPUY010000393.1 GCA_025963265.1 Frankiales bacterium
AGAGCCGGCCGGCCTGCGAGCCGGTCACCGGCCAGCCCAAGGTCAGCGTCGCGAGCGCGAATCCGGCGAGCACCGGCCCCGTCCCCAAGACGTCCTGGACGTAGGTCGGCACGTAGGAGGTCAGGCCGAGCACCACCGCGCCGACCGCGGCCGAGGTCAGGCTGCTGGTGAGCAGCAGCCGTCGGGTGAACACCCACAGCGGCAAGACCGGAGTCGGGGTCAGCATCTCGGTCCGCACGAAGACGGCGATCAGCGCGCCGCCGCCGAGCAGGATGCCCAGCCCGGGCGCGGACAGCCAGCGCCAGGCCTGACCGCCTTCCAGGACGCCGAGGATGAGCAGGGTGCAGCCACTCGTCAGCAGGAACGCCCCGCGGTAGTCGATGCTCGGACGGCTGCGTTCGACCCGTTCGGCGAAGTTGCGGATCAGCAAGAACGCGGCCAGCAGGCACAACGGGATGTTGATGAAGAAGATCCAGCGCCAGGAGACGTACTCGGAGAAGACGCCGCCGAGCGTCGGACCGACCACCGAGCAGATTCCCCAGACGCTGGCGATGTAGCCCTGCACTTTCGCCCGCTCGGCCAAGGAGTACAGATCGCCGACGATCGTGAGGCTCATCGGTTGCACCGCGCCGGCGCCGAGGCCTTGCACGACTCGGAAAGCGATCAGGACGCCCATATTCCAGGCGCAGCCGCAGAGGATCGAGCCGAGCAGGAACAACCCGATGCCAAACAGGATCACCGGCTTGCGCCCGAAGAGGTCGGCCAGCTTTCCGTAGAGGGGCACGGTGACGGCCTGGGCCAGCAGGTAGATCGAGAAGAGCCAAGGAAATTGCGAGAATCCGCCGATGCTCGACACGATGGACGGGACGGCGGTCGCGATGATCGTCGAGTCGATCGCCACCAGCGCCGTGGCCAGCATGAGGGCGAGCAACGTCGGCCCGCGCTCGGAGCGCAGACCGACTCCGGCGGTGGTCATTGGATTGATCCTGCCAGAGCGGCGCCGCTCACCCGGTGAGGGCTGCCTCCGGTTCCCGGGCGAAGCGCGGCAGCAGCGGAGACAACAGCAACAGCCCGCCCATCAGCCCGACCTGCACCCACAGCGTTCGGCTGAAGCCATTGTGAAAGTCGCCGCCGGCGATGCCGTCGAAGAAGATCGTCCCGATGCCGGCCACGCCGATCGAGGTCGCCAGCTGCTGGGTTGCGTTGAGGACGCCCGAGCCCGAGCCCGTCTCCCGTTCGGTCACCGAGGCCAAGATGATGTCGAACATCGGCGCGACGACCAAGCCGAACCCGATGCCAGCGATCAACAGACCCGGCGAGAGCTGCAGAAAGCCGACCTGCCCGTGGCCGCGGAGCGCCACGATGAGCAGGAACCAGCCGACCGCCCCGATCGCCACGCCGACCTGCAAGGTCAGCCGGCCGAACTTCGGGCCGAGCACCGCGCCCGACAAGCCGGCGCCGATGACCAGGCCGACCGACAGCGCGACGGTCGACACCGCGGCGCGGATGGGCGAGAACCCCTCCCCGAGCTGCAGGAACAGCGTGGCTGACAGCAGCGTGCCGCCGATGCCGGCGAAGAACAGCACCGCGAACAGCAGGCCGGCGGAGAAGCCCCGATGGCTGAACACGCTCGGCGTGACCAACGGCGCGCGGCCGGTGGCGTCGCGGTGGCGCTGCAGCAGGGCGAAGGCGATCAGCACGAGGACGCTGGCGCCCATGCAGGCGTAGGTCCACCAGGGCCACCCGGCTTCCCGGCCCTGGATCAGCGGGTAGACCAGCAGCACGGCGAAGATGCTGATCAGAACCGTCCCGGCGATGTCGAGGCGGATGCTGCGGTCGGGTTTGGACTCCGGCAGCAGGCGCTGGCCGGCCACGATCGCCGCCACGCCGATGGGGACGTTGACCAGGAACACCAGCCGCCAGCTGCTGCCGAACAGGTCGAGGTTGATCAGCGAGCCGCCGATGATGGGGCCGAGCACCGCCGACAGGCCGATCACCGGCCCGAAGATGGCGAAGGCGGACTGCTGCTCCTGCGCCGGGAACACCTCGCGGATGATGCCGAGCCCTTGCGGGAGCATCATCGCGGCGAAACCGCCCTGAATGAGCCGGGCGGCGATCAGCACGGGCGCGTTGGGCGCGAAGCCGCACAGCGTGGAGGCCAGCACGAAGCCGATCGCGCCCAGGATGAACATCTGCTTACGCCCGACGAGATCGCCGAGCCGGCCGCCGGTGATCAGGCCCACCGCGATGGCCAGCGGGTAGCCGCCGACGATCCACTGCAGGGAGGTGCTGGAGGCGTGGAAGTCGCGCGCGACGAGAGGCGCGGCGACGTTGACGACGGTCGAGTCGATCAGGTCCATGCATTCGGCGGCCAGCACCACGGCCAGGATCAGCCAGCGGCGCTCGTAGATCGTCGAGGTGGCGGCGGACTCGCCTTGCACGCTGTTCGTCATACCGGACACTGTTTCATGAGAACACTGACCATTTCCGTAACAAAACTGTCCGATACTGCCGATACTCAGTTGTGCCTGTGCTTTTCAGTCCCTGACCGAGCGAGGTGCCCGTGATAGCTCCCGCCGTAACACCGGAATTGGCCGAGCGATCCCTGATCGGCGCGGCCGTGCACGCCTTCTCAGTCCGCGCGCGGCTGCGAGCGACCGCCAGCGATCAGACCGACCTGGAGTTCGCCCGCCGCATCCCCGCCGCCGAGGAACTGGCCGAGTCGGCAACGGTGTACGCGATCAGCCTGGTCTGGTGGGCCCATCGAGATCTGGGCTCGCGCCGCGACCTGCTCGCATCCGCGACCGACCTGATGCTGGCCGGGGTCGAGCAGAGCGCCAGCGAGCGGGTCTATGAGAACGGCTATCGCATCTACGCCCGGCGGTTGGTCGAGGCCGCCCTCGCGCCTCGGGTGCACGCGGCCGAGGTCGATGTGCGAACGCTGGTGTGCGGTGTCGGCGAGATCGATCGGATGACCGCGCGCTTCGCCGACGCGGCCGTGCACGCGGTGCTGCTGGCCGATCGCGAATCCTTCGGCGATCCGGCGCTTTCCTCGGAGACCATGCGCGATGAGATGATCCAGCTCGCCTACCTGCCGCCGGCGGCCTGAGCGGTCGTTCGCCCGTCACTTCCAGCGAAAGTGGACGAACACCCGTCCGAAGTTGTCTGAGTCCTTCTCGACCCGGTGATACAGCGCCTTGATCTCCTTTTGATCGAGGAACTTCAGCACGTGCTTCTTCAGGGCCCCTGACCCCTTGCCGGGGATTATCTCGACCAGCGGGGCCTTCTTGCGCACGGCCTCGTCGATGATCGATCGCAATGCGCGGTCGATCTCGGCGCCGTTGCGATAGATGTCGTGCAGGTCGAGCTTGAGCTTCATGAGGCCAGCCTGACCGGCCGGCCGGCCGCGGTCAACCGCGGCTGTGAGCCAGATGTGCCGACTACTGTCCACACTGATCGCCCTTGGTTTCCGATCGGGAAGGTTCGCCCATGTGCCGGCTGTTCGGATTGCACGCCGGCCACGAGGCGGTCGCCGCGACCTTCTGGCTGATCGACGCTCCGGACAGCCTGTCCGCGCAGAGTCACCGCAATCCCGACGGGGCCGGCATCGGCGTGTTCGCGCCCGGGGCCGCGCCCCGATTAGACAAACAGCCGATGGCCGCCTGGCAGGACGAGGAGTTCGCCACCGCCGCTCGGCAGTTGCGCGGCACGACGTTCCTGGCCCACATCCGGTACGCGAGCACCGGCGCCCGCACGCTGGCCAACACCCATCCCTTCCTGCAGGACGGCCGGCTGTTCGCTCACAACGGGGTGGTGCGCGGCTTGGACCTGCTCGATGACCGGCTGCGCGAGCTGAAGGCCGACCACCTCGTGCTCGGACAGACCGACAGCGAACGGGTCTTCGCGCTGATCACCGCCGAGACCGAGCGGCACGGGGGCGACCTGCGAGCTGGCATCACCAGTGCGGTGCGCTGGATCGCCGAGCAGTTGCCGGTGTTCTCGCTCAACTTCGTGCTAGCCACCGCGACTGAGCTGTGGGCGCTGCGCTACCCAGCGACCCATGAGCTCTACGTGCTGGAGCGGCCAGCGGGCGGCTCCGGTTCGCCGAGCGGGCTGAACGCCCAGTCGGTGCGCATCCACGCGCGGTCCGAGGAGTTGACCGACCAGCCGGCGGTGATCCTGGCCAGCGAGCCGATGGATGCCGAGCCGGGCTGGCGGCTGCTGGTCGAGGGCGAGCTGCTGCGGGTCGGGCCCGACCTCGTGCTGGATTCGAGCACGCCGTTCGACCGGCTGTCCCAGCCGTTGTCCTTGGCTGAGCTGGGCTCGGTGGGCGCCGCCTCCCAACAGCCCGGTCGGCCCGGCTAGCGGGCTAGCTCAAGCCGCCCTTGTTGAGCGCGGCCGCCCGCGCCACCGCCGCCACCATCAGCTCGTTGACCTTCTGCGCGAACTCGGGGTCCCCGCTGGCGATCGTCCCCAGCTCTTGGCGCTCTACGACCTCGGAGTCCGGCCGGTCTTGACCGGTCAGTCGGCGACCGATGGAGACGATGGTCTCGCTCGGCAGCGAGGTCTCCTCGACGATCCACACCGAGCCCGACCAGCGGCTGGCCGCGTTTCGATTGTTGAGCCGGCCCAGCACGAGCGCGAGCACGAACACCAGCACAGCCACGAGCGCGACGTCAGTGAGAACCACCCGTCCATCATGGCGCCCGCTCGTCCGTCGCTGTTTCGTGCGTCGTTGGCTCGCATCATCGACACTGAACCGAGCAATCGACACACGAAACGCCAGCAGCAGGAACGGAGGACGGTCATGGACGATCCGTATGACCTCGAGCGGTTCGTCTCGGC
>JAOPUY010000435.1 GCA_025963265.1 Frankiales bacterium
TTGATCTTGCTGCGCCTGCACCTGTGGTTCCGAACCCAGCGTCCCGGCGGCGGCATGCCCTACCGCGTCGTCTACTCCGGCTGCACCGTGTGGCTGGCCTGCGTGGCCGGCCACGAGGTGATGGCGAGCCTGGTCCCGACCGGCACCATTCCGTACAGCGTGCTGGCCCTCGGCGCCATCGCCGCTGCGATGCTGGCCTACACCGCCGTCAACACCCTGCTCGTCTACAGCGCGGTCTGGCTCTCGATCCGTCCCGACCCGGCGCCGCTGCGGATCGTCTTCAACGACTCGCTGGTCGAGATCGCCACCCTCGGCCTGTCCGGCCTGACCGCGCTGGCCCTGATCTACTCGCCCTGGCTCACCGTCCTAGTGCTGCCGGCGATCGCCATCGTGCAGCGCAGCGTGTTCACCAAGGAACTCGAAGAGGCCGCGACGGTGGACGCCAAGACCGGCCTGCTCAACGCCACCACCTGGCAGCAGGTGGCGACCATCGAACTCGAGCGCAGCCGACGCAGCAACGTCAGCGCGGCGCTGCTGATCATCGACATGGACAAGTTCAAGGTCATCAACGACACCTACGGCCACCTGGCCGGCGACGCCGTCCTCAAGGCGGTCGCCGACGTCCTGATCGACGAGTTCCGCGCGTATGACTCGGTCGGCCGCTTCGGCGGCGAGGAGTTCGTCGCCATGCTGCCCCGGGTCGACGCCCTCGAGGCGCTGACCATCTCCGATCGCATTCTGCAGCGGGTGCGCGACCTGGTCGTGCCGATCCGCGGGGCGGAGGGCGCCGCGATCCGCGACCTGTCGGCGTCCATCGGCATCGCCTGCTATCCGCAGCAGGGCGCCGAGGTCGAGGACCTCCTGCACGTCGCCGACTCCGCGCTCTACACCGCCAAGCGCGAGGGCCGCGACCGCGTCGAGTACAGCTACCTGAACTGACCGACTTTCGGGGCGTTTCCGTTGGCTGGCGACAAAAACGCTCCGAGACTTGGGCTTAGGTGGTGCCGAGCACTGCGGCCGACTGAGCGGGCAGCCGGACGCCGTCTGGACCCGATGCCGCAGCGTCGTCGGTCGCGATGAGGATGGCGCCGGGTGGGGTGAGCACCGTCTGAGCCTGCTCGGCCAAGTTCACCGCCACGGCCAGCCGACCGCGGTGGATCACCATCCAGCGGGCCTGCTCGTCGAAGTCGACTCGGACCTCGTCCAGCCGCGGGTTGGCCAGGTCCGGATGCTCCCGGCGCAGTCGCAGCAGCCGGCGGTACAAGTCGAGCATCTGCGCGTGCTCGGTCTGCTCGAGCTCGTCCCACCGCAGCTTGGCCTGCCGGAAGGCCTGCGGGTCCTGAGGATCGATCATCTGCGAGACGTCCCAGCCGTGCTCGGCGAACTCGGCCACCCGTCCCTCCGCGGTCGCCTTAGCCAGCTCCGGCTCGGGATGGGAGGTGAAGAACGGCCACCGGGTGCTGGCCGCCCACTCCTCACCCATCCACAGCATCGGGGTGAACGGGGAGGTCAGCAGCAGCAGGGCGCCGACCCGCAGCAGCGCGGGCGAGGTGATCTCCGGCAGCCTGTCCCCGATGGCCCGGTTGCCGACCTGGTCGTGATCCTGCAGGAAGGCGACGAACCGATAGCCGGGCGTCCGGGACCGGTCGACCGGCTTGCCGTGCGGTCGTTTGCGGAAACTCGAGTAGGTGCCGTCGTGGAAGAAGGCCCGGGTGAGCACCTTGGCCAGCCCGGCCAACGAGCCGAAGTCGTCGTAGTAGCCCTGCCGCTCGCCGGTCAGCAGCGCGTGCAGGCTGTGGTGCACGTCGTCGTCCCACTGCGCGTCCATGCCGTAGCCGTGCTCGGCCAGCGGCGTGATCATCACCGGGTCGTTGAGGTCCGACTCCGCGATCAGCGTCAGCGGCCGGCCGGCCCGGTCCTGCAGCTTGCTCACCCGCTCGGCCAGCTCGACCAGCAGGTGCGGCTCACTGCTGTCCTGCAGCGCGTGCACCGCGTCCAGCCGGAGGCCGTCCAGGTGGAATTCCGACAGCCACATCAGCGCGTTGCCGAGGATGTACTCGCGGACCGCTGGCGAGCCGTCGCCGTCGAGGTTCACCAAGTCGCCCCAGGTGTTGCGGCCGGGCTTGAAGTAGGGCCCGTACCGCGGCAGGTAGTTGCCGGACGGGCCGAGGTGGTTGTAGACGACGTCGAGAATCACGGCCAGGCCGAGCTGGTGAGCACGGTCCACCAACCGTTTGAAGCCGTCCGGGCCGCCGTAGGCCTCGTGCACCGCGTACCAGAGCACGCCGTCGTAGCCCCAGTTCCACTCGCCGTTGAAATCGTTGACCGGCAGCACCTCGAGGTGGGTCACGCCGAGCTCAGCCAGGTGCTCCAGCCGCCGGGCCGCCGCTTCGAAGGTGCCCTCGGCGGTGAACGTCCCGATGTGCAGCTCGTAGATCACCGAGCCCGGCAGCTCGTGGCCGGGCCAGGCGCCATCGGACCACTCGAAGTCGTCGGCGTAGAACCGGCTCGCTCGGTGGACGCCGTGCGGTTGACGGCGCGAGCGCGGGTCGGGGAGCAGGTCCTCGCTGTCATCGAGCAGGAACCCGTAATCCCGCCCGGCGATCGCCTCGGCCACGTCGGCTCGCCACCAGCCGCCCTCGGCCGCCGTCAGTTCGGTGGTCCAGGTGTCGGACGCGTCCGGCTCGCTGATCTGCACTCGTACCCGCTGAGCCAGCGGGGCCCAGACCTTGACCTCAGCCATTAGCCGGCCTCGGGCAGTAGCAGGGCCACCGGGTAATGGGCCAGGGCGTGCTCGAGCGCTATTCGGCCTTGATGGAGCGTGTCGGTCAGCGTGTCGCGATAGCGCCCGGGCGGCAGCTCGACGCTGGTCTCGCGCCAACCCCCGCCGGCGGACAGGCCAGCGGGCAGTCGAGTGGCCAGGGTGACGGCGCCGCCACGGTCGAAGGCCAGCAGGTGGTTGGCCGCCGGGCCGTCGGCCAGCAGCGGACGGTAGGAGTCGAACAGCTCGGGACGATCGCGCCGGGCCCGCAATGCGCGCTGCACCAGCCAGAGCTTCGCGGTCGCCGTGTCATCCAGCACGGGCGGCTGGGACTGACCGGCGAACCCGCGTACGGCGACGGCGCGGGCGGCGAAATCCACCGGCCGGCGATTGTCGGGATCGACTAGGGAGTCCTCCCAGAGCTCACTGCCCTGATAGACGTCCGGAACCCCGGGCATGGTCAGTTGGACGAGCTTCTGGGACAGCCCGTTGGCCCGACCGAACGGGGCGATGCGGGCGGCGAAGTCGGCGATCAAGCCACGGACGGCCGGATCGTCGTAGGCGGCGTCGACCGCGGCGTGCACCGCGGCCTCGAACGCCTCGTCCGGGTCGATCCAGCCGGTGCCGTCGGCCGCCTCGCGCATCGCCTTCTCCGCGTAGGCGTGCAGCCGGCCGCGCTCGGCCCGACCGGTGGCGATGAAGGTCTGCCACAGCAGGTAGCCGAAGCTCTGGTTCGGGACCGGGGCCAGCTTCAGCAGTTGCCCGGCCACCCCGGACCACTCGGTGGGGAGCTCGGCCAGCACGGCCAGCCGGGCCCGGAGGTCCTCCCCGCGCTTGGTGTCATGGGTCGACAGCGTCGTCATCCCGGCCGGCGCGCTGGCCAGCCGACGAGCTTGCGCGGCGTGAAAGTCAGCGAGCTCGGCCCCGAAGGTTCCCGGGTAGCCCCCAACTTCGTTCAAGGCGATGAACCGGTTGTAGCGGTAGTAAGCGGTGTCCTCGACGCCCTTGGCCATGACCGCCCCGGTCGCCTGCTGAAAGCGGACGCACAATTCGCTGGTCGGATCGCTCAACGTGGGCCGCAGGGCCGCGATGGCACTGGTCAACTCGGGTCGCCGGCGACTGGCCAGCTCGACCGCCCGCTGCAGGTGCTCGGCGCCCAACGGCAGATAAGAGCGGTACACGCCGAAGGCGACGATCAGCTCGGTGAGGGCCGCGGCCGCGTCGGGCACGGTCGGCGTCAGCCGAGCCAGCCGGTTGACCTCGGCCCGCAGGATGGTGCTGGCCACCATCCGCTTGCCCTCGGCGATGTGCTCGCTCCAGTCGCGCTCATCGCCGGTGAGCTCGCGGTAGATCCGACTCAGGTCGCCCTCGGCCGCGGGGTCGACGAGCACCGAGTTCACCTCGGCTAGCGCGTCGTAGCCGGTCATCCCGGCCACCGGCCAGGCCGCCGGCAGCGTCTCGCCCGGCTCGGTGATCTTCTCGACGGTGATCCAGGCGTCGGGGGCGTCGGCGGCCAGCCGCTGCAGGTACTGCCCGGGATCGGCCAGGCCGTCCGGGTGATCGATCCGGATCCCGGCCAGGCCGTAGTCGCTCGACCAGCGCAGAATCTCCGCGTGAGTGGCGGCGTACACCGCCTCGTCCTCTACCCGCAGGCCGGCCAGATCGGTCACGGCGAAGAACCGCCGGTAGTTCTGCTCGGTGTCGGCTCGCCGGAAGCTGACCAGCTCGTAGTGCTGCCGATCGTGCACCGCGGCCGCACTGTCACCGGCGGCCATCGTGCCCGGCGCGATCGGATAGCGGTGCTCGAAGTACCGGAGCTCACCGGCCTGCAGCGTGAGATCGCGCTCGAGATCGGCGTCGTCGCCGAGCACCGGGATCAAAATTCGCCCGCCGGCGACATCCCAGTCGACGTCGAACCAGCTCGCGTGCGCGGCCTCGCGGCCATGCTGCAGCAGGTCCCACCAGGCGGCGTTCTCGACCGGCTTGGACACCCCCATGTGGTTCGGGACGATGTCCACCACGAGGCCCAGGCCGGCGCGGTGGCAGGCCGCGGCCAGCTCCGCCAGCCCCTCGGGACCGCCGCGCTCGGGGTCCACTCGACGATGGTCGACCACGTCGTAGCCGTGGGTCGAGCCGGTCGTGGCCTCCAGCAGGGGTGAGACGTAGACCGCGTCGACGCCGAGCTCGACCAGGTAGCCGGTGAGCGCGGCGGCGTCGGCCAACGTGAAGTCGGCGGTTATCTGCAAGCGGTAGGTGGAACGGGGAACGCGAGCGGGAACTCTCACCCGAGGCTGCGCAAGACAACAAGAGATCGGCCGGCAACAGTGATGACGGAACTCGCTTTCGCAACTTTGGTTTTCGGCTTAGCCGCTGACCGGGTGTCGAGGACGACCTGCCAGGATTTGCCGTACTCGGTTGACGGCAGCGTGAACTTGATGGTCGCGTCATGCGCGTTGAAAGCGAGCAAGAACGAGTCGTCGGTGATCCGTTGACCGCGCGAGTCCTGCTCGGTGATGCCCTGGCCGTTCAGGAAGACGGCGACTGACCGCCCGAAGCCCGATCCCCAGTCCTTCTCGGTCATGACCGAGCCGTCGGGGGTGAACCAGTCGATGTCGGGCAGCACCTGCGAGCCGACCCGGCGCACCGGGAGCCCGTCGAAGAAGCGCCGCCGCCGGAACACCGGGTGGGCGGCCCGCAGCGCCGACACGTCGCGGGTGAAGCCGGTCAGGTCGGCGTCGGCGCTGGCCCAATCGACCCAGGTCGTCTGGTTGTCCTGGCAGAAGCCGTTGTTGTTGCCGCCCTGGGTGCGTCCGAGCTCGTCGCCGTGACCGATCATCGGGACACCCTGGGACAGCAGCAGGGTCGTGATGAAATTGCGCTGTTGCCGGGCCCGCAGCGCGAGGATCTTGGCATCCTTGGTCGGGCCCTCGACTCCGCAATTCCAGGAGCGGTTGTGGCTCTCGCCGTCGTTGTTGTCCTCGCCGTTGTCCTCGTTGTGCTTCTCGTTGTAGGACACGAGGTCGCGCAGGGTGAAGCCGTCGTGGGCGGTGACGAAGTTGATGGAGGCGACCGGACGGCGGGCTGAGTGCTCGTAGAGGTCCGAGGACCCGGTCAGCCGGGCCGCGAACTCGCCGAGGGTGGCCGGCTCGCCGCGCCAGAAGTCCCTTACGGTGTCGCGGTACTTGCCGTTCCACTCGGTCCACTGGGGCGGGAAGTTGCCGACCTGGTAGCCGCCGGGTCCGACGTCCCAGGGCTCGGCGATGAGCTTGACCTGGCTCACGGTCGGGTCCTGCTGGACGAGCTCGAAGAACGTCGCGAGCTTGTCGACGTCGTAGAACTCGCGCGCCAGCGTGGCCGCGAGGTCGAACCGGAAGCCGTCGACGTGCATCTCGGTCACCCAGTACCGCAGCGAGTCCATGATCAGCTGCAACGAGTGCGGGTGCCGGACGTTCAGGCTGTTGCCGGTGCCGGTGTAGTCCATGTAGTACCGCTGGTCGTCCTCGACCGTCCGGTAGTACGCCGCGTTGTCGATGCCCCGCATCGAGAGCGTCGGGCCCAAGTGGTTGCCCTCGGCCGTGTGGTTGTAGACCACGTCCAGGATCACCTCGATGCCCGCGCGGTGCAGCGCCTTCACCATCTCGCGGAACTCGCGCACCTGCCCGCCGCGGTCGCCGCTGCCGCTATAC
>JAOPUY010000170.1 GCA_025963265.1 Frankiales bacterium
CGTGATGATGACCTTCGGCCGGACCGTGGGCGACAAAGCGGTGCTGCGGCTGGGCCGAAACCGCAGCCTGACCCTGCTCTCGGCCATCGGCGCGGTCGGCCTGGCCCTCGGACTGCTCACCGACAGCGTGCTGGGCGCCGCGATCGGTTTCGGCTGTCTGGGACTGGGACTGTCGGTGATGGTGCCGATCTTCTTCTCCGCGGCGGGCGACGGGCCGGGCGAGACCGGGCCCAAGCTCGCGGTCGTGACCACCCTGGGCTACCTGGGTTTTCTGCTCGGACCGGCCGCGCTCGGACCGCTGGCCAGCGCCACCTCGGTGCACGCGGCGCTCTGGGCGCTGCCGGTCTTCACCGCGTTGGCGGGCGGCCTGGGCGTCACCGCTTCCCGGATGCGCCTCACTCCGCACTAAGCTTCCGCCGTGAGCACCACGACCCGTGTCTTCATCGCCCGCCTGGCCGGGCTGGGCGTCTTCGATCCGAACGGCGACCGGCTTGGCCGAGTTCGCGACGCCGTCGCGACGCTGCGGGTCGACAGACAGCCGCCGCGGGTGCTCGGCCTGGTGGTCGAGGTGCAGCACCGTCGGCGGATCTTCGTGCCGATGGGACGGGTCACCGGCATCGAGTCGACCCAGGTCGTGCTCTCCAGCGGCATCGTCAACATGAAGCGGTTCGAGCAACGCCCGGATGAGGTGCTGGTGCTCGGCGCGATCCTGGATCGCACCGTGCGACGGATCGAGGACGACGTCGCGGTCGTCGTCGTCGACGCCGGCATGGAGCAAAACCGCGCCCGCGACTGGGTGATCACCCGGCTGGCCGTGCGCTCCGGAATGCGGCTGGGCCGGCGCCGGGGCGAGGTCGCGCAACTCGACTGGGACGAGGTCGACGGACTGGCCGCGCCGCAGTCGGCCCAGGGCACCACCTCGCTGCTGGCATTGCTGTCAGCGCTGCGGCCGGCCGACATGGCCGCCCAGCTGCAGGACATGCCCGAACAGCGCCAACAGGAGATCGCCGAAGCGCTGGATGACAACCGGCTGGCCGACTTGCTCGAGGAACTGCCGGACGACGACCGGGTGCACATCCTGTCCGCCCTGACCGACGAACGGGCGGCCGACGTGCTCGAGGCGATGAACGACGACGACGCGGCCGACCTGCTGCGCGAGCTGCCGGCCGCCGACCAGGAGCGGCTGCTGCAGATCATGGAGCCAGACGAGGCCGCCCCGGTCCGCCGGCTGATGAGCTACGGCGACTACAGCGCCGGCGGCATGATGACCTCCGAACCGGTCGTGCTGCTGCCCGACGCGACCGTCGCCGAGGCATTGGCCCTGGTCCGCAACCCCGACCTGTCCCCCGCCCTGGCCGCCCAGGTGTTCGTCGTCCGTCCGCCGCAGGCCACCCCGACCGGACGCTATCTCGGCACCGCCCACCTGCAGCGGCTGCTGCGCGAACCGCCCTCGGCCCTGGTCAGCGGCATCGTCGAGCGAGATCCGGCGGCGATCGCCCCGGACGCCTCGATCGCCGCCGTCACCCGGCACCTGGCCACCTACAACCTGGTCGCCGTGCCGGTCGTGGATGAGAACCAGCGGCTGCTCGGCGCGGTGTCCGTCGACGACGTGCTGGACCACCTGCTGCCCGAGGACTGGCGGGAAATGGACGCCGACCCGATCCAGGCCGATCCCGCGGCCGTCCGACATCATCCGGCGAACGACGCCGCACCGAACGACACGGCCCGGGCCGACGCCGCTCCGGTCCAGCCCGTGCCCGAGCCGGCCGGAGACGGCAATGCCTAGCGGGCGCGAGCGGCTGGACCAGCCCAACCTGCCCCGCCGCGGCCCTCGGGTCAGCTACGACCCCGAGGCGTTCGGCCGCTTGACCGAGCGCGTCGCCCGGTTCCTGGGGACCGGGCGCTACCTGCTGCTGCAGAGCTTCTTCATCATCGTCTGGATCCTGCTCAACACGCTGCCGCTGTCCCATCACTGGGACCCGTACGCCTTCCTCTTCCTCACCTTGATCCTCTCGCTGCAGGCCGCGTACTCCGCGCCGCTGATCCTGCTCGCGCAGAACCGGCAGGACGACCGCGACCGGGTCAACCTGGAGGAGGACCGCGGCCAGGCGCGCCGCTCGGCCGCCGACATGGAGTACCTGGCCCGCGAGATCGCCGCGATCCGGATCGCCCTGGGCGACGTGGTGACCCGCGATTACCTGCGCTCGGAGATCAGCCGCTACGACCGGTTCGACGAGAGCGAGCGGGACAAGGAGCGCCGCCACGAGCGGGACCGCGACAAAGAGCGGCGCAAGGACAAGTCCAAGAACGCGCTCAAGGACTCGGCCAAGAGCGCCCAGAAGCAGCTCGAAGCCCCGACCGGGGTCAACGAGCCGTCCGGGGTCAACGACCCGACGCCGGCCGGCGGCCCGTCCGAGGCTCCGCTCGGCGAGCCGCTGGATCCGAGCTAGCGGCTAGTCCGACTCGAGTCCGCAGGCGGCGTCCGGCAGCTCGTCCTCGCCGCGGTGCGGGTCGAGCTTGATCATCAGCCGGGCCAGCTCGGTGAGCTCGCCCGGACTGAGCCGGTCGATGTAGAGCCGCGAGACGCCGGCCAGGTGCACGATCGAGGCGTCCCGCAGCGCCTGCCGGCCCTTGCTGGTCAGCACCGTGTACAGGCCGCGGGCGTCTTCGGGGTCGGGCTGGCGCTCGACCAGGCCCTCCCGTTGCAGCCGGTCGACCAGCCGGGTCAGGCCGCTGCGCGAGATCAGCACCGCGTCGGCCAGCTCGGCCATCCGCAGCCGGTTGTCCGAGGCCTCGGCCAGCTGGACCAGCACGTCGTAGCTGGCCAGGGCGATCTTGTGGTTGACCTGCAAGTCCTGCTCGAGCAGCCGCACAATGTGGGCATGGGTCCGCAGGAACGCCCGCCAGGCCAGCAGCCGCTCGTCGCCCGGGCGCAGTCGACGGCCGCCCGGTGGGGCCAGCGCGCCCGCAGCCAGCGGCTCGGTCGCAGGTTCGGTGGAGTTAGACATCACTGCAGATCGTAGTGTCGCATTGGGAACCGTACGATTGCGGCGTGGTAACTAACATTGCGCAACAGGAGACCTCTGAAGTCCGCCAGGCCGTTCTGACGGCCTTGAGCTTCGTCAACGATCCCGAGATCCGCCGACCGATCACCGAACTGGGCATGGTCTCAGACGTCGAAGTCGACGCGGCCGGCCAGGCCGTGGTCAAGGTGCTGCTGACTGTGTCGGGTTGTCCGATGCGGGACAAGCTCACCACCGACGTCACCGCCGCCGTGCAGGTCGTGCCGGGCGTCAGCGGGGTCACGGTCGAGCTCGGCGTGATGGACGACGCGCAGCGGACGGAGCTGCGCACCAAGCTGCGCGGCGACGCGCCGGTGAACGAGATCCCGTTCGCCCAGCCCGGCTCGCGCACCCGCGTCTACGCGGTGGCCTCGGGCAAGGGCGGCGTGGGCAAGAGCTCGGTGACCGTGAACCTGGCCGTGGCCCTGGCCGCCAAGGGGCTGCAGGTCGGCGTGCTGGACGCGGACATCTACGGTTTCTCGATTCCGCGGATGCTCGGCGTGACCGGCAAGCCGACCCAGGTCGAGAAGATGATCATGCCGCCGCAGGCCCACGACGTGAAGGTCATCTCGATCGGCATGTTCACCCCCGGCAACACCGCGGTCGTCTGGCGTGGCCCGATGCTGCACCGCGCGCTGCAGCAATTTCTTGCCGATGTCTTCTGGGGCGACCTGGACGTGCTGCTGGTCGACCTGCCGCCGGGCACCGGGGACATCGCCATCTCGATCGCCCAGCTGGTGCCGACAGCCGAGCTGCTGATCGTCACGACCCCGCAGCTGGCCGCCCGCGAGGTGGCTGAGCGGGCCGGCTCCATCGCCCTGCAGACGCACCAGCAGATCGTCGGCGTGGTCGAGAACATGAGCTGGCTCGACCTGCCCGACGGCTCCCGGATGGAGCTGTTCGGCAGCGGCGGCGGCGCGGCGGTGGCGACCTCGTTGGCTGAGCTGACCGGCACCAGCGTCGGGCTGTTGGGCCAGGTCCCGA
>JAOPUY010000482.1 GCA_025963265.1 Frankiales bacterium
CTTCCACGCCCAGCCGATCGCCTGCCACGATTGCGGGCCGGTGCTCGAATTCGTGCGGCCCGGCGCCGCCTCGCACGGGGCGAGGACCGGCGAGGCAGGCCTGCGCGAGGCTCGAACCGCCCTGCGCGACGGGGAAATCCTGGCCATCAAAGGCCTGGGCGGGTATCACCTGGCCTGCGACGCGACCAGCGAGGCGGCGGTGGCCGAGCTTCGGCGGCGCAAACACCGAGGCGCGAAGCCGTTCGCGTTGATGGCGGCTGACCTGAGCGCGGCGAGCGAGTTGGTGCGGATCGATGACGACGAGCGCGCGCTGCTGACCGGCCGCCGGCGTCCCATCGTGCTGCTCGCCCGCCGCCCGGACGCCGCGGGCCGCGTCGCCGCCTCGGTCGCGCCCGGCAATCCGGACCTCGGATTGATGCTTCCGCACACCCCCTTGCACATCTTGCTATTCGGCCTCGACGGCGATGCTCCCGGACCGCGAGTGCTCGTCATGACGTCGGGCAACCTCGGCGGCGAGCCGATCGTCACCGACGATGACGACGCGCTGAGCCGACTGGCTCCGCTGGCCGACGGCTGGCTGCGGCATGATCGCCCGATCGAGGCGCCGTGTGACGACTCGGTGGTGCGGATCGTCGACGGCGCCGAGCTGGCGATCCGGCGCTCCCGCGGCTACGCGCCGCTGCCGATCGCGCTGCCCTTCGACGTGGCGCCGACCTTGGCCGTCGGAGCTGACCTCAAGAGCACCTGCTGCCTAGCCGAGGGCCGTTACGCCTGGTTGAGCCAGCACATCGGCGACATGGACGACCTCGCCACCCTCGAGGCCTTCGGCGCGGCCGAGCAGCACCTGGAGTTGCTGACCGGGGTAAGGCCTGAGCGGCTGGTCGCCGATCGGCATCCCGGCTACCGATCCAGTCGCTGGGCCGGCGGCTACGCCGCCCACGCCGGGCAGCCCCCCGTCGTCACCGTCCAGCACCACCACGCCCACATCGCTTCGGTGATGGCCGAGCACGGGCTGGACGGCAGCGAGCAGGTGATCGGAATCGCCTTCGACGGCACGGGATACGGCGACGACTCAGCCGTCTGGGGCGGCGAGGTGCTGATCGCTGACTACAAGCACTACCGCCGCGCCGCGCACCTGGCGTACGTGCCGTTGGCCGGCGGCGACGCCAGCGTGCAACGGCCCTATCGGATGGCCCTGGCCCATCTGCGGGCGGCCGGAGTGGAGTGGGACGAGCGGCTGCCCTGCGTCGCCGCCTGCTCCAAGGCCGAGCGCGCCGTGCTGAGCCACCAGCTCGACACCGGCTTCGAGTGCGCGCCCACCTCCAGCATGGGACGGCTCTTCGACGCCGTCGCCGCGCTGATCGGCGTCCGCCAGATCATCGACTTCGAGGCGCAAGCGGCGATCGAGCTCGAGGGCCTGGCCCGCGCCGCCGGAGGACGCGAGGCCGATCCCGGCGCCGACGGCTATAGCTTCGGTGGGGCCGACGATTCGCGGTTCGACGCCGCTCCGGTCATCCGGGCCATCGTCGCCGACTTGCGGGCTGGCCAGGACCTGTCAGCCATCGCCGCGCGCTTCCACCAAGCCGTCGCCCAGCTGGTGCTGGCGGTGTCGCGACGCCAGCGGGCCAGCGTCGGCCTCAACACCGTCGTCCTCGGCGGCGGGGTCTTTCAGAACGTGGTGCTGCTCCGGTCGGTCCGCCGGCTCTTGGACACGGCCGGCTTCACCGTGCTGACGCCGTCGGCGTTGCCGCCCAACGACGGCGGCCTGGCCCTAGGCCAGCTCATGATCGCCGCGAGTGGGTAAGGAGAAACTCATGTGCTTGGCCGTACCGGGACGAGTCATCAGCATCGCCGAGCGTGATGACACCCTGATGGCGCAGGTTGACTTCGGCGGCGTGACCAAAGAGGTCTGCCTGGCCTACGTCCCCGATGCCGCCGTCGGCGAATACGTCGTGGTGCACGTCGGTTTCGCGATCCAACGCCTGGACGAGCAGTCGGCTCAAGACACGCTCGCCACCTTCGAGAAGCTCGGCCTACTCGAACAAGAATTCGGAGCTGCGAGATGAAGTACTTAGACGAGTTCAGCAATCCCGACCTGGCTCGCCGGCTGCTGGACCAGATCCACCAGGCGGCCACCCGCCGCTGGGCGATCATGGAGGTCTGCGGCGGGCAGACGCATTCGATCATCCGGCACGGCATCGATCAACTGCTGCCGGACGAGGTGGAGATGATCCACGGTCCGGGGTGTCCGGTCTGCGTCACCCCGCTGGAGATCATCGACAAGGCGCTGGCCATCGCCGCGCAGCCCGGCGTGATCTTCTGCTCCTTCGGCGACATGCTGCGCGTCCCGGGCAGCGAGCAGGACCTCTTCCGGATCAAGAGCGCGGGCGGCGACGTGCGGGTGGTCTACTCCCCGCTGGACGCGTTGAAGCTGGCGCGGGAGAACCCGGATCGCGAGGTCGTCTTCTTCGGGATCGGGTTCGAGACGACCGCGCCGGCCAACGCGATGACGGTGTATCAGGCGAAGCGGTTGGGCATCACGAACTTCTCGCTGCTGGTCTCGCACGTCCTCGTGCCGCCAGCCATCGCCGCCATCATGGAGTCGCCGACCTGCCGGGTGCAGGCCTTTCTGGCCGCCGGCCATGTGTGCAGCGTGATGGGCACCTCCGAGTACCCGGCCCTGGCCGAGCGGTATCAGGTGCCGATCGTCGTCACCGGCTTCGAGCCGCTGGACATCCTCGAGGGAATCCGACGAACGGTCCTGCAGCTGGAATCCGGACGGCACGAGCTGGAGAACGCCTACGCCCGGGCGGTCACCGCCGAAGGCAACCAGCCAGCGATCAGGATGCTGCGGGACGTCTTCGAGGTCACCGATCGGGCCTGGCGGGGAATCGGGCTGATTCCGCGCAGCGGTTGGCGGTTGGCCCCCGAGTACGCCGATTTCGACGCCGAGCGACGCTTCTCCGTCACCGACATCCACACCGCGGAATCTTCGCTGTGCCGCTCCGGTGAGGTGCTTCAGGGGCTGATCAAACCCCATGAGTGCGAGGCGTTCGGGCGGGAGTGCACCCCCCGCAACCCGCTCGGGGCGACGATGGTCTCCTCGGAGGGCGCATGTGCGGCCTATTACCTCTACCGCCGGTTGGAGATCGTCGGTGCGGCTCATGGCTGAACCGCAGCTCGCGTCCACGCCCGAGGCGGCCCATCCGCTCGCGGCGCCGATTGACCTGGACGCCTGGGTGTGCCCGGCGCCGCTGCGCGACTCGCCGGTCGTGGTGATGGGACACGGCGGCGGCGGGGCGATGTCAGCCGAGCTCATCGAGCATCTCTTCTTGCCGGCCTTCGGCCGCGCGGCCGAGGCCCAATTGGGCGATGCGGCCGTCGTGCCCGTGGGCGGGCTACGCCTGGCGTTCTCGACCGACTCCTTCGTGGTCAAGCCGATGTTCTTTCCCGGCGGCTCGATCGGCGACCTCGCGGTCAACGGCACTGTCAACGATTTGGCCATGGTCGGCGCGAGCCCCATGGTTTTGTCCACGGCGTTCATCCTCGAGGAGGGCACGGCCCTCGCCGAGATCGGCAAGGTGGCCGAGGCGCTGGGCCGGGCCGCCCGCGCCGCCGGCGTCAAACTCGTCACCGGCGACACCAAGGTCGTCGACCGCGGCAGCGGCGACGGGGTGTTCATCAACACCGCGGGGATCGGACTGATCCCGGCGGCGGTCGACATCAGGCCCGAACGAGCGGCCGCGGGCGACGTCGTCCTCATCAGCGGGGACATCGGCGTGCACGGCGTGGCCGTGATGAGTTGTCGAGAGGGCCTGCAATTCGGCACCGCCGTCAGCAGCGACTGCGCCCCGCTGCACGGCCTGGTGGCCGCGATGATCGCCACCGGGGCCGATCTGCACGTGCTGCGGGATCCGACCCGAGGCGGCGTCGCGGCCTCGCTGAACGAGATCGCCCGCGCAGCCGAGGTAGGGATCACGCTCATCGAGCAGGACCTGCCGATCCCCCCTGCCGTCCGCGACGCGTGCGGCCTGCTTGGGCTGGACCCGTTGTATGTCGCCAACGAGGGAAAGCTGCTGGCCATCGTCGCGGCCGAGGACGCCGAGCGGGTGCTCGCGGCGATGCGCGAACACCCACTCGGCCGCCAAGCGCGCCGGATCGGCTCCTGCGGACCGGAGCATCCAGGCTTAGTGACGGCTCGGACGGCCCTCGGCGGCACCCGGGTCGTCGATCTGCCGATCGGTGAACAGCTCCCCCGGATCTGCTGAATGACGGCCCGCGGCGCGAGCATGTTCGCGCGTTACGCCTATCCGCCGAACGCGCTCGGATACTGCGGCCCCGAGGACGCGTCGGCGTTGCTGAACCGAGACGGTCCGGACGCCGAGCAGCGCATCGCGCGTCACGCGCGGCAGTTCGAGGGCGCGTGGGTCTACCTCGAGTTGATCGCCGCCGCCGCGCAGATCGCCGATCCACTGGACGAACGCGTGGTCGAGGCCTATTGGGTCGGCAACGAGCTGCTCGACAACCTCGATCCCGCGACGATGCTGACCCAGCTTCGCCGCCGGTTCGTCGGGCAGAACGACGCTGGTTGGCGGCCGGGCTTGGCCCATCACAGCTTTCAGGTCTTCACCGTCTACCCGTGGGTCGGACTCTTGCCACGGGCGGCGAACCAGAGCGTCGCCCTATCGGTGCTCGAACAGTGTCGGATCCGCTGGGGCGAGGTGCTCTCGGTGGAGGGTGAGCGGCTGCGGGTGCTGTCCCAGCCGCTCGTCTTCGTCGACGGCCGACTGGCCCTCGGGCCAGCCCGGGAGCAGACCGCGGTCTGGTCGGTCGGCGGCGAGTCGGTGCTGGCCTCGGTCGAGATCGGCCGCCCGGTGGCGATGCACTGGGACTGGGTGTGCGACGTCCTC
>JAOPUY010000178.1 GCA_025963265.1 Frankiales bacterium
TCGGATAAATAGCGGCCGGCGGGGGAGTCGGCCTTGATCGAGCCAGCAGGCGAGATGTGGTCGGTGGTCACCGAGTCGGCGACCTTGACCAGCACCCGGGCCCCGCTGATGTCGGTGACCGGGGACGGCTCGACCGGCATGCCGTCGAAGTACGGGGGCTTGCGGACGTAGGTCGACTGCGGGTCCCACGTGAAGGTGCGACCTTCAGGTGTCGGCAGGCCCTGCCAACGCTCGTCGCCAGCGAAGACATCGGCGTAGTCGGTCTCGAACATCGACCGCACGATCGAGCTGCCGACGACCTCCTCGATCTCCGCCGTGGTCGGCCACAGATCGCGCAGGTAGACCGGGTTCCCGTCGGTGTCGGTCCCCAACGAGTCGTTGACCAGATCGACGTCCATCGAGCCGGCCAGGGCGTAGGCGACGACTAGCGGGGGAGAGGCGAGGTAGTTCATCTTGATGTCCGGGTTGATCCGGCCCTCGAAGTTTCGGTTGCCCGAGAGCACCGACACGACGGCGAGGTCCGAGGCGTTCACCGCGGCGCTCACCTCGGGGATCAGCGGGCCCGAGTTGCCGATACAGGTCGTGCAGCCGTAACCGACCAAGTTGAAGCCGAGCTTGTCCAGGTAGGGCGTCAGGCCGGCGCGGTCGTAGTAGTCGCTGACCACTTTCGAGCCGGGGGCCAGGGTGGTTTTCACCCACGGCTTGCGGCTCAATCCCTTCTCCACCGCCTTCTTGGCCAGCAGCGCGGCGGCGATCATCACCGAGGGGTTGGACGTGTTGGTGCAGGAGGTGATGGCCGCGATCGTGACCGCGCCGTGGTCGAGTTCGAACGTGGTGCCATCGGCCAGGGTGACCAGCGTCGGCGTGCTCGGGCGACCGCCGTCGGTCGGCGCGCACGAGATCAGCTGGCCCGGGGCGGCCTCGCTGCCGTTGCTGTCATGAGTGGGGGCGTCACTGGCCGGGAAGGACTCGGCGACGGTCTCGTCGTAGCCGTTCGCGGCGCTCTCGGGCGCGCTGACGTAGGCCTCGAGCGCGGTGCGGAACGAGTCCTTGGCCGAAGTCAGCTCGACCCGGTCCTGCGGTCGCTTGGGCCCGGCGATGGACGGAACGACGGTGGAGATGTCCAGCTCGAGGTACTCGGAGTACTTGGCCTCATGGTCGGCGTCGTGCCAGAGGCCCTGCAGTTTCGCGTAGGCCTCGACGAGGGCGATCTGGTCCTCGCTGCGGCCGGTCAGCCGCAGGTACTTCACGGTCTCCTCGTCGATCGGGAAGACCGCGATGGTCGAGCCGTACTCGGGGCTCATGTTGCCGATGGTGGCGCGGTTGGCCAACGGCACGGCCGAGACGCCGGTGCCGTAGAACTCCACGAACTTGCCGACCACGCCGTGCTGACGCAGCTGCTCGGTGATGGTCAGCACCAGGTCGGTCGCGGTGACGCCCTCGGACAGCTCACCGGTCAGCTTGAAGCCGACGACGCGGGGGATGAGCATCGAGACGGGCTGGCCGAGCATGGCCGCCTCGGCCTCGATGCCGCCGACGCCCCAGCCGACACTGCCCACGCCGTTGATCATCGGGGTGGGGCTGTCGGTGCCGACCACGGTGTCGGGGTAGGCCTGCCGCTCGGTGCCGGTCGGGGTGCTCACGTCGCGACCGAACACGACCCGGGCCAGATGCTCGATGTTGACTTGGTGCACGATGCCGGTGCCCGGCGGCACCACCTTGAACTCGTCGAACGCGGTCTGGCCCCAGCGCAGGAACTGGTAGCGCTCGAAGTTGCGCTCGTATTCGAGTTCGACGTTGCCGACAAAGGCGTCCGGGCCTCCGAACAGGTCGGCCACCACCGAGTGGTCGATCACCAGTTCGGCCGGGGCCAGCGGGTTGATCTTGGCCGCGTCGCCGCCGAGGGCCACGACCGCCTCCCGCATCGTGGCCAGGTCGACGACGGCGGGCACGCCGGTGAAGTCCTGCATGACCACGCGGGCCGGCGTGAATTGGATCTCAGTGTCCGGCTCGGCCGCCGGATCCCAGGACGCCAGCGCCTGAATCTGGGCCGCGGTGACGTTCGCGCCGTCCTCGGTGCGCAGCAGGTTCTCCAGCAGCACCTTCAGGCTGAAGGGCAGCAGCTCGGCTCCAGGGACCTTGTCGAGTCGGAAAACCGTGTAATCGGCCTCCCCGACGGATAGGAGGTCCTTTGAATCAAAGCTGTTCGGATTCCCTGCTGGCACGGTCTGCTCCTAGTCACGGGCGAATGCGGTTGAAGTCTCGCGGCCAACCGCTGTAACAGACTCATCTTTCCGCATCCGGCGTCGACGTTCCTATCGGGTGGGCCATTTATCGCCGCTCGGCCGGGAGTCTGTGTGTCTGCTGTTACTCCTGATGCCAGTGTTACTCAAGGGGCCAGTGGCGCAGATGGGATCGAAGTGGCACTCTGTCACTGGCAGTAACAGAGCAAAGGGGTTCGAGGGTGTTCCGAGAGACCGACGATGCGGCCAATGCACGTCCGAGGATTTCGCATCCGCCCGTTCGGCGGCGGGTGACGGCCCTGGCTTGCGCCGCGGCGGTGACGGCCGCCGTGCTCTGCGGCGCCACTCCGGGAAACGCCGCCCCGCCGAAGAACCCGAGCGACAGTCAGCTCTCGGCCGCGCAGCAGGCCAAGAACAAGGTCGCGGCCCAGGTCGGAACTCTCTCGGCGCTGCTAGTGCAGGCCACGAGCAAGCTCCAGCAGCTGACGGCCAACTCCCAGCTCGCCGAGCAGAAGTACGCCTACGCGATGTCTCAGCTCAATGACGCCAAGCAACAGGCGGTAGCCGCGCAGGCGGCGATCACGGCGGCCCAGAAGCAGCTCGACACGGCCCACACCGCGCTCGACAACTTCGTCCGCAACTCCTACATCTCACCCGACGAGTCAGCCGGCCCGGGCGGACTGCTCACCGCGACCGACCCGAACGCGCTGCTCGAGCGGGGCGACTACCTGCGCTTCGTCTCTGACCACCAGCTCGACGTGATGAGCCAGCTCGACAAGGCCTCGGTCGCCAAATCGAACGCCGACGCCAAGGCCAAGGCGCTCGTCGCCCTGCAGACCACGCTGACCCAGCAGGCCCAGGCCGCCTTCAACGCCGCGCTCGCCGCGCGTCAGGCCCAGCAGTCTCAGCAAGCCGAGCTCCAGCGGCAGCAAGTCAGTTATCAGAAGCAGCTCGACGCGGCCAAGAGCAACCTGGCCACGCTGCAGGGTCAGCGCGCCCAGTACGTCGCCTACCAGAAGGAGCAAGCCCGGATCGCCGCCGAGAAGGCGCGCCAAGCCGAGCTGGCCCGGGAGCGGGCGGCCGCGGCCGCCGCCGCGGCGGAGGCGGCCCAGCGCGCGGCCAACAACAACTCCGGCGGCTCGTCCTCCGGTGGCGGCGGCGCGGTCACGGTCGACAATCCGTCACCCGGCTCGCAGGGCGGCTGGACCTTGGCCAAGGGTCAGGCCGCCGTGGCCCGGGCCTTGACCACGCTCGGCACGCCCTACGCCTGGGCCGGCGGCGGCTACAACGGTCCCACCTTCGGCGTGAACTCACCGGGCACCGACGGCTGGGACGACTCGCAGGTCTTCGGGTATGACTGCTCCGGGCTGGCGATGTTCGCGTGGGCCTCGCAAGGGCTCTACCTCGCCCACTACGCCGCGACCCAATACAGCCAGGCGGGCTCCTACCACCCGTCCGCGGGCAACTTCGAACCCGGCGACCTGCTCTTCTGGGGCCTGCCCGGCCAGGCCGACATCCACCACGTGGCCATCTACATCGGAAACGGCAACGTCATCCAGGCGCCGAACTCCGGCAGCGTCGTCCAGATCACGCCGTGGGACCAGGTCTCCGGCGACTACTACGGCGCGACCCGCCCGCTCACCTAGAGCCGGTTCGCCGTCGAGCTCGCTGCGTCGCATCCACCCGGTGACTACCCTAGGTCCATGACCGCCGCTCCCGCTCTTGCCGCCGCCGGGCCGGCGACGGGCCCGCTGGTCGACGCCTTCGGCCGGACCGCGGATGACCTCCGGATCTCCCTGACCGACAAGTGCTCGCTGCGCTGCAGCTACTGCATGCCCGCCGAGGGGTTGCAGTGGCTCTCGCGGACGGCGGTGCTCACCGACGCCGAGATCCTGCGGCTGGCCGCCGTCTTCACCGGCCTGGGCGTTCGCTCCATCCGCTTGACCGGCGGCGAGCCGCTGGTGCGTCCGGGGGTCGCCGAGCTGGTGCGCCAGCTGGCCCAGCTCGAGCCCCGCCCGGAGTTGTCGCTGACCACCAACGCTTTGGCGTTGGCCGACCAGGCCGCGGCGCTGGCCGCGAGCGGGCTCGACCGGGTCAACGTCTCGCTGGACACCCTCGACCGGGCGACCTTCGCCCGGCTCACCCGCCGCGACCGGCTGCCCGACGTGCTGGCCGGGCTGGCCGCCGCCGCCGCGGCCGGACTGGCCCCGATCAAGGTGAACGCCGTGCTGATGCGCGGGCAGAACCTCGAGCAAGCCGACCAGCTGCTGGCCTGGGCACTGGAGTCCGGCTACCAGATGCGCTTCATCGAGCACATGCCGCTGGACGCCGACCACACCTGGACCCGGGCCGACATGGTGACGGCCGAGGACGTGCTGGCCGTGCTGGAAGCTCGCTACGAGCTCGAGCCGATCGGACATCTGAACAACGCGCCGGCCGAGGAGTTCGCGGTGCGGGCCGATCGAGCCGATCCGCAGGCCGCCGCGCGCTGGGTCACCGACCCGCCCCGGGTGGGCGTCATCGCCTCCGTCACCCGCCCCTTCTGCCGCGACTGCGATCGGCTGCGGCTGACCGCCGACGGCCAGCTGCGCACCTGCCTGTTCGCCCACGAGGAGACCGATTTGCGCGCCGCGCTGCGCTCGGGGGCCACCGACCAGGAGCTGGCCACGCTGATCGTCACCGCGGTGACGGCCAAACCGGCCGGGCACGGCATCCAGCTGCCGGGCTTTCGGCAACCCGAGCGCCCGATGTCGGCGATCGGCGGCTGAGTCTGCACAGCAGAGTTTTAGCTCTCCCTGGACCCGGCGCCGCGGCGGCCTCGGATACGGTTGGGGGAATTCCTCCAGTCCCAGCAGCACCACCACCTTCACGCTGACCACTCAAGGAGCCAGATGACCGAGGCGGCGACCAGCCCCACCCCGGCGGCGGACGCGACGGCGCTCGAACGCGTGATGTTCGAAGTGAAACGAGTCATCGTCGGCCAAGAGCGGATGGTCGAGCGGATGATGGTCAGCCTGCTGTCCCGCGGCCACTGCCTGCTCGAGGGCGTGCCCGGCGTGGCCAAGACTCTCGCGGTCGAGACGCTGGCCCACACCGTCGGCGGCACGTTCTCCCGCTTGCAGTTCACCCCCGACCTCGTGCCGTCCGACATCGTCGGCACTCGGATCTACCGACCCGGCGCCGAGGCGTTCGACACCGAGCTGGGCCCGGTCTTCGCCAACTTCGTGCTGGCCGATGAGATCAACCGAGCGCCGGCCAAGGTGCAGTCGGCCCTGCTCGAGGTGATGGCCGAACGGCAGGTCACCTTCGCCGGGCGGCGCTACCCGATGCCCAGCCCGTTCCTGGTGCTGGCCACCCAGAACCCGATCGAGTCCGAGGGCGTCTACCCGCTGCCGGAGGCCCAGCGAGACCGCTTCTTGATGAAGATCAACGTCGATTACCCCTCCGCCGCCGAGGAGCGCGAGATCATCTACCGGATGGGCGTCGATCCGCCCGTCGCCCAGCCGGTCATC
>JAOPUY010000011.1 GCA_025963265.1 Frankiales bacterium
CGTGATGTACGGGACGAGATTCAGAAGCACATGTCGGCTTTGTTGCTATCGCGATCACGTGGTAGTCCGAGGAGACGTTGATACATGAGTTTCACGCCTGGATTGCCCTTAGCGATTCGGCGTTCGAGGAGGATGCCCGTGTCGTGCGGAGCGTAGTCGAGGAGCTCTATTCGCTCATCGCTCACTTTTGGGTTCCGACAGCCTCCTACTTGGTCCGTAACTTCAACGGCGCGTACTTTCTGAACGCGGACGTATAATCCAATCGACGACGATATGAGGCAAAGTTCCTCCACGAGCTCCTAGAGTTCATCTCAGCGAAGCGGCCCGGGTTCTATGGGCTGGTATATGAGGAGGACGACGGGCGGATTGAGCCGCCGGGCCGCAACGCGTGCCTGACGCGGGTGATGGCGCGAGGTCGGCCCACGGTGGTGGAGGACCGGTACCTCTCACCGATCGTCCCGATTATCGAGGACTACCAAACCCTCGAAGACTAGCGATGCCCACCCGCTCGGGCCGCCCTGCACTCAGCGACCTGTCCTAGCTCGGGGGAGTGACCGACAGGTCCGCGCATTGGCGCACCTTGTCCCACTCAGCCAGGATCCGCGTCTTGTTCGCTCCGACCGCGGGCACTCCGATGCCGCGGGAGTCCAACTCGGACGGCGAGAACGAGGCGGCCACGACCTTGCCCGGGCGAACGGTCAGCGTCAGCACCCCGTTGTCGTCCTGGTCGTTGCCGAAGGACCGCCACCAGAAGTAATTGCCCAAGCCATAGGCGACGTACGTCCCGTCCGTCCGCCAGCCCGCGCCTTGCAACACGTGCGCGTGCGTTCCGATCACCGCGGTCGCGCCGGCCTCGCTCAACGACGTCGCCAAAGACTGCTGCAGCGCGTTCGGACAGGAGGAGAACTCCGTCCCCCAGTGCACGTAAACCACCACCACGTCCGCCCGGGCCTTAGCCGCCCGCACGCCAGCCAGAAACTGAGCGGAGAACGCGCTGGCGATTCCCGGCGAGCTCGCGGTGGCGGTGAAGTTGGCCAGCGTCTCGTCCGTCACCTGCGACGCGGCCAGAATCGCCACCCGCACGCCATTGACCGTCTTGTAATAGGCGGCGTAAGCCGCGTTGGCGTCAGCCCCGATCCCGACCACCGGAAAATGGCTGGCCGAGATCGCGGCCAAAGTCTGCGCCAGCCCGCCTGACCCGTAGTCCGCGCCGTGGTTGTTGGCCATGGTCGCGATGTCGACCCCGGCGTCCTTAAGCGCGGTGAACGCTGACGGCGGAGCCTCGAACGTGAACGACTTGTTCTGCGCCGTCCCGCCGACGGCGATCGCCGTCTCCAGGTTGACCATGGTCAGATCCGCCGCCGAGAGCACCGCCGCCGATTCGCCGAACGCCGTAGCCGGATCGGCCGCCAACCGGGTCGCGGTCCGCTCGGCGAAATGCACGTCGCCGGCGAAGGCCAAGGTCGCTTGCCCGGTCGGCTCGGTGGCAGACGAGCCCGCCGACGCCCCGACCGAGCGATCGGCCGGGGCGCCGGGTGACGAGGTCGAAACCATCGCGGAGGGAACTGACGGAAGGACTCCCGCCGGAGAAGTCGCGGCCTTGCTCGCCGAGCCGCCGGTGCAGGCGGCCATGGTCACCGCGACACAGCACGCGCCCGCCAGAGCGGTGACCGGGCCCCGCCGAGGCCGTCCGCGAAGCCCAGCCTGCCAAGAAAACCGTCGGCCCATCGCACTAGCATGCAGGGTGAACCGGTCAGATGAAGAGACCCGCCGTCCGGGCGCGTCATCGACTGATCCGAACAGTAGGAGTCGCACGTGTCCAGCGCCCCGTCCTCGTCCGCAGCGCAGCAGGATCCGGTGCAGCCAGATCCGGCTCGGACTGTGACGGTGTTCGCCGGCAACACTCCGCGATCGGCGCTGGAAGTTGCGGGCATCGAGCTGACCGGCCCGACCGGCGCCGTCGTCGTCCGAGACGCCGCCGGCAACTTACGAGACCTCGACGTCAAGTTCGAGTTCGACGAGGACGTCGAGCCGGTGAGCATCGACTCGCCGGACGGCCTCGCGGTGCTGCGGCACTCGGCCGCGCACGTGTTGGCCCAAGCCGTGCAGGACCTCTTTCCCAACACCCTGCTCGGCATCGGCCCGCCGATCGAGAACGGGTTTTACTACGACTTCCTCCCGAGCCGGCCGTTCACCCCCGAGGACCTCACCGCCATCGAGCGGAAGATGAACGACATCGTCAAGGCCGCGCAGCGATTCTCCCGCCGCGAGATCGCCGACGAGCAGGCCCGCGTCGAGCTGAAGGATCAGAAGTTCAAGCTCGAGCTGATCGGCCTCAAAGGCAGCGGCGTCAACGAGACCCCCACCGAGCTCGACGCGGAGGAGGCGTCCCAGGTCGGCGGCGGCTCGCTGACCATGTACGACAACCTCAACCGCGACGGCGAGCTGGTTCTTTCAAGTCGAAGCAGATGAACGTATCTTCTTCAGAGCAGATCACGCTCT
>JAOPUY010000534.1 GCA_025963265.1 Frankiales bacterium
GAGGTACGGGATGGACATCGGCCAGGCCATCAGCTGCCCGTCGTCGGGGATGAGGTAGAACAAGGAGTCACTCGGCGCGGAGCAGTCGGGGAACAGGCAGCGTTTCACCCGTCCACGATGGCAGCGAACTGTGAACCGCGCGCGGACAGCGGTCAGCGCTCGGATGAAATGCCGCCGTCTGAGAAAACCTCACGCGGACCGGCGAATCGATCCGTCCGACGGCCTCGAGCCTTGCCCTCCGTCAGCGGAGGCTGCCGGTCGCGGCGAGCGCTGGCGGTCCCTCGGCCGCCACCTCGTTCGCGAGCTTTGCGTACTCGGCGAAGTAGTAATTGGCCACCCGCGCTGGCGTGAACTGCCGCGCGTATCGGATGGCGGCGGTGCGATCAGTGACGCTGCGTCCGGCGAGCGCGTCCCCGATCGCGTTCGCCAGCTGCTTTGGATCGTTGGGGCGGACGAGGACACCCCGCCCGTCGGCGAGCGTGTCGGCCAGACCGTCGACGCGGCAGCCCACGACCGCAACCCCGAGACCGAGACCGAGCACCGCGCTCTGAGACCAAGCCTCCTCCCGGGACGGGACCACGTGCACCGAACTGCCCGAGATGATCGACCAGGGTTTGTCGGTCCACCCGGGTAGGAACACCCGATTCTCGAGTCCCAGCTCCGCGACCCTTTTCGTCAATGAGTCCCTGAGCGGGCCGTCGCCGAGGAGGTAGGCGCTGAAGGGCTGATCACCCAGGATGCCCAGCGCCTCGACCAGCAAGTCAGGTCCTTTGTCCTCGCACAGCCGGCCGGCGAACGTCACCCGAGGCGAGACCAGTCCGCTACTGGCCACGCCGCCCAGTCCGGCCACCGCGGAGCGCGCGGCCATGAGGATTTCCGGCCGGACGCCGGCGGCCTCGGCGAAGCGGTGAGCGGCCGGGCCCATTGCGAAGAACCGGTCAACCCGCCCGGCGGCCGGGCCGAGCGCCCGAATCTGAGCGGCCGACCAATTCACCTGGTTGTGCTCGGTGGCCACGAACGGCGTCCGGTCGTCGATCACCTGGGCCACCGCCCACCACGCGCCGACCATGTGGGCGTGCACGATGTCGGCATCACCAAGCCGGTCCCCGAGCCAGCCGGCGAACTGCGACGACAACGTCCACTGCAGATTCTGAGTGGGATGAGGATTCCCCATGCGGAAGGCGGCGACCGGAACGCCGTGGCGCATCGCGAGCCGCATCCCCTCGCTCGTCGCGTCACCGGCCAGCAAACTCGTGTGGACGCCGTAGCGGTCGCGAAGACTTCGCGAAAGGCGGAGCAAAGCGAGCTGAGCGCCGCCCGGCTCCAGCTTTCCCACAACGCGTACGACGTGCATGCCTGTCCACCTCAGAGTCGGTCACGCCGCGGGGGCGTCCCGACCCTCGAACCGTAACTGGAGACGACCCCCGTTATCGCGCTGCATATACGGCCGTCGCCCACAATTCACCAGCTGTTCATGGCGCGCGCCCACGGCTGCAGGTCACCTATGCTCAAGCTCAACCGTGGCACCTTCAGACGGCCCGCGAAGTCACCTTTACCTTGGACGGTGCGTTGTAAACGCCTTCACTGACGAGCCCCGGCACGCTGAGGATCTGCACGCCTGGCAGATCCTCCGGCCACTTCTCAACGACGGCGGATACCTGCCGTGGAGCACCGGATCAATGCGACCGGCTGGGCTCGTCGCGATTTGCAACGAGATCATCCACGGACGCCGAACGAGCATCGTCGAGTGCGGCAGCGGGGTGAGCACCGTTGTGCTCGCGCGCCTGTTGCGCCAACGCGCCATCGCCGGCACCGTGGTCGCGCTCGAGCACGATCCCGATTGGGCTCGCCTGGTGAACCAACTCTTGGCTGATGAAGGACTCAGCGCCTTCGGACGGGTCGTCCATGCCCCGCTCGAAGGCGAACCGACCTGGTATTCGCTTAGCTCGCTGACGGAGTTGCCCGAAACCATCGATCTCCTGATCGTCGACGGTCCCCCCGCCGATCAACCGGGCAACGGGCAGCGACGCGCGCCCGCCCTCACCACCCTGCAACCTCGCCTGAGCGAAACGGCCGTGGTGTACCTCGACGACATCGACCGCCCCGGCGAGCAGTCGGTCCTCGAAGCCTGGCACGCGAACACCAACTGGACCTTCACGGTCGACGCCGCCACCGGAACCGCCAGCGGACGTCGACCCTCCGCCGATCGCCTTCCCGACTGACCGACGACACGGCCTGATAAGTGAGTGTCCACTCCTGATCTCGGCCCGAAAAGCGTCCCCGCGGGGACGCTTTTCACCGTTCGCTTCCGCGCTCGCGCCGGCCGCCCGGTGGGATCCTCAGTTGGTGTAGACGGTCAGGTAGCCGCCGGCGGGCACCGCGAGCAGGCCGCCGCCCGCCGCGAGCCCGGTGTGCAGGTCGAATCCGTCGCTCGTCGCCACGGCCCCCGTCGCGGTGGCGCTCCACAGCTGGGCGCCGGTCGCCGGGTCCAGGCCGTAGAGGTGGCCGGAGCTGCTGCCGGTGAACACGATGCCGCTCGCGGTGACCGGCGTCGTGTCGATGGTCCCGTCACCAATGAAGCTCCACCGCGGTTGCGCTCCGGTTGGGTCCGTCGCGAGCAAGTCTCCATTGGT
>JAOPUY010000545.1 GCA_025963265.1 Frankiales bacterium
GCTCAAGCCCGCCGGCGCCCGCCCGCTGCACGGCGTGCTGCGCGACCAGCGGGTGATCGCCGGGATCGGGCGCTCGTGGGTCGACGAGATCCTGTGGACCGCCCGGTTGTCCCCGTTCAAGCGCGGCGACGACCTTGACGGCGACGAGGCCGCCGCGCTGCGCGCCGCGATCGTCGCGGTCCTCGACGGCGCCCTGCGCCACTACGAGGAGGTCGTCCACCTGCCGATTCCCGACAAGCTCCCGCTCCCGCTGAAGGTCCACCGCAAGCAGGGCAAGCCCTGCCCGCGCTGCGGCACGACGCTCGAGGCGGTCCACTACGAGGATTACGTGATGACCTACTGCCCCACCGACCAGACCGGCGGCAAGGTGCTCAAGGACCGCCGCCTCTCGAGGCTCCTGAAGTGATCGTCTTCGGCCTGCTCTCCAAGGCGATCTTCGCCCTCGGCGCGCTCGTCGCCGTCTTCGTGGTCGTCTGGTACTTCTACATCCACGACCACGCGGCCCGGACCGAGGGCAGCGTCGCCATCTCGCTCGCCCGGGCGGTCCCCGGCGGCGCCGACGCGCACTGCCGCGAGCACGGCCAGCGCTGGCGCTGCACGGTCGGCGCGCGGTCGTTCACGGTGGTCCGGGCCAAGAAGAACTGCTGGCGCGTGGCGGGGCGCGACATCCAGGGCTGCGTGCAGGTCATCGACTTCGTGCGCGGGCTGCTGTGAACCAGCGCCCCTAGACTGATAGACATGTCCATGGTCACTGCCGAGAACTGCCGCCGCGCTCCCTCCTTCCGGAAGTTCGCCGAGCACCGCGGGGCCCAGGGCTTCAGCTTCGCCGAGCTGGCCGGCGCTTCCCCGGTCAAGCCGACGCTGACCGAGGTCGCCACCTGGATCTCCGAGGCCCACAGCTCGGGCTACCTGGCCGAGACGACCCAGCAGGGCACGCGCCGCTACCGCGTCGCGTGATCGAGCCGGGCGGGGTTCGTAGGGAATCTCGATGATCCCGTACTGCACCGGATGCGCCCGAGACCTGCATTAATGAACTGAAGCTGCAGAAGACTTGGTGGGCGGGCGAACTAGGGGGCGGCATTCTCATCGTCGTGGCCTAGTCCCACTGATGAACAGCGCCCGGATAGGCAAAGGGCCGGCTTCGCTAGCTACCGGAGTGGTCCCGGGCGGCGACGAAAGCGGCAACCTCCTTGCCGAGGCGTTGGCTCACGACGAACCAGGCCTGTTTGTGGCTAGGTGATGCGAAGACGTACATGCGGTCGCCGGCGTCCAAGCCGAGCGCCTCCCGGGCGGCCTTCGGGATTGTCACTTGCCCCTGCCCGCTGATGGGCACACAGCCAAAGTCTTCAGTGTCGTCTGGGTAATCCGTATTGCTCAACAGGTTCCGTCCGAACAGAGCTTTAGAAATAGCGATGCATTGAGATCCCTTGAATCTCGAGATCCTGTAGATAGTCTAGAGGAGGCCGCCACGTGAGCCCAAGACGATGCAACTCGCCCGTCAGGGCAGACTTGCCAATAGGTGTAGGCTGCCTTTCCGTGGCATGGCCCGGTGGAACTGCAGTGTCGAGCCCCGGCCTCGCCACCCCAGACGGGGCCGTCAGATGAGCGCCGAAGAGCCAGTGAGGCTGACGGCCAACGACTTCTTCCTCGGCCTTTTCGCCGCATTGAAGCTCCGAGGGCAGAGCCTCTTTTCGATCCGCGCCGACCGCTTCGACGCGGCTATCAAAGACATCTACGACCATCTCGAGGCCGAGGCTGAGGAGGCGAACATCGAGTTGCGCTTCCGCGTGCGGCCCCACTCGATGTACGGCGACTCGCGCACGGTTCGCCGCGCCCTCACCGCAGCGGCTCAGCGGCGCATCATCTCGTTCGACAATCCCGAATACCTCGACATCCGCATCCAGCTCGATGAGAGCGACGCGGAACGCAAGCTCGAACGCCTAGGAGTGCCTCCCGCGCTGTTCGACGAACTGGCCGACCAGTTCATCGACGCCTACCGTCAGCGCCGCGAGACGCTGGCCGGCTAGTACTGACCGCACACCAGTTGTGACCGCTCACGAGGACTTTCGTGGCGCCATGGAGGCGTGGGCCGAAACGCTGCTGCGACCGTACGTCGCGCGGCTCGAGGTGCGACCCCCTAGTACGTCTCCGAAGGAGTTCAACGATCCAGTCTGGGGCACCATCGTGCTCCGCGCGCTCGAAGTCGTTCTCCTGGACAGCCCGCTGCTGCAACGGTTGCGCTACGTCCGCCAACTCGGCGTCGTGCATCTGGTCTATCCGGCCGCGCATCACACGCGCCTGGAGCACACCATCGGTGTCGTCGCCCAGGCCGACCGCCTGGTGGAGTCGATCAACGAGCACTTCGCCGAGGAGGGGCCTATCGACCTTGACAAGCGGAACCTGTTGAGGCTCGCAGCGCTATGCCATGACGTTGGCCACGGCCTCATGTCTCACGTCTCGGAGAACGCGCTGGACAACTTCGAGGAGGTGCAGGAGCTACGGACCGCCTTCAGCGATGAGGTCGAAGGCGAGGACATCAA
>JAOPUY010000183.1 GCA_025963265.1 Frankiales bacterium
CCGAAGTCGGCGTGGCCGGGGGTGTCGATGATGTTGATGATCATCTGCTCGCCGGCGGGCGACTTGTAGTTGATGGCGGTGTTCTTCGCGAGGATCGTGATGCCCTTTTCGCGCTCCAGGTCGTTGGAGTCCATCGCGCGCTCGTTGATGTGGTCGTGCGCGCCGAACGCGCCCGACTGCCACAGCATGGCATCGACTAGCGTCGTCTTGCCATGGTCGACGTGCGCCACAATCGCCACGTTGCGCAAGCTGTCGCGCGTTGCCACAGAGTTACCCCATCTCAAAGAACACCGGAAAGTACCAAGTCTACGGAATCTCCAGCGCTCGTCTGACCAGCTGGGGTTCCCCCGCGCCCAGACCGGCGTTCACCCGGGCGTTCACAGCACTGAGCGCAGCACCGCGTCCCAGACCGCTTCGGAGGCGACCGCGGCCAGCGCCGTCGGCAGGCTTGCCCCGGTGCCCCGGCCGGAGGGGGAACGCGGCACGCTGATCGCGTCGGTCGTGACCGCGAAGAGCACGTCGCCGTCGGAGTCGGTGTGAAACGGCTGGATCGCCCGCGCCATCGACGCGTGCACCTGCCGGCCGAACTGCGCCAACTCGCGATCGCTCAGGCGGGCGTTGGTGATGACCACGGTGAGCGCGCCGTTCGCCGCAGACCCGTTGCCGAGCGCCGCGGACGGGACCGGGTCGGCGCCGGGCCGCTCGGACAGCGTCGACAGCGTGCCGTTAAAGAGGGCCTGCGCGTAGTCGGCCACCGGATGCCGGCGACCTCCGGTCGCGGCGTAGTTGCCGCGAACCACCCGGCCCTGCCGATCCAGGATCACGCCGAGGGAGTTCAGCACAGCCACCACCAGAAACTTCACGGGGCCGACCTCGCGAAACGCGACGCCCTGCCCGGCGAACTCGGCCCGGCCCGGATTCAGCTTGCCGACGCAGGCCGAGGTGCCAGCGCCCACTCGGCCGTAGCGCGCTCGTCCGGGCTGGGCGGCCCGCAACGCCGCCTGACCGAGGTCGACGTCGGGGTGCACCGCGTTGTCCCGAGCGCCGAAGTCGTCGAGGACCGCGATATTGACCGACGGCCGGGCCGGCGAGCTGGGCGAGGACGCCACGGCCCGCGCACCCGCTCCGCCCGACCGGGCGGCGCCACCGGCCGATCCGTCGGCTGAGCGCCGGCGCAACTCCTCGGCCACGCCGGTTCCGGCGGCCAATCCCAGCGTTGACCCGCCAGCCAGGCAGATCCCCTCGGAGAACGGCAATTCGGTCACGCCGGCGAGCACGCCGTGCCGGTCGACGGCGGTACGGGCCGGACCCGGCAACCCGATGGCGGTGACTCCGGTCGGTCCCTGCGGGTACTCGGCCGTGCCGATCAGCACGCCATCGAAGTCATACTCCAGCGTGCCCGCCTCGACGGAGCCCGTGACCGGCCGCAGCGTGAACGACTCGTTGCCCCGCTCAGCGGTCGGACCGTCAACCGCGGTGCGGGCATAGGGCACCAGCCGCGGCGCCGGGTCGGGCGAGATCACGTGCGGGCAAGCGGCTCGTCGGCCGCGGCCGACTCCGAGTCCGACCGCCGTCGGGCGGCCAGCGCCAAGAAGCCGACGACCGACAGGTAGGTGCCGGCTCCGACGGCGGCGAGCACCGACGGCGTCGGGTCCCATTGGGAGATGCCGAGCACCGCCGACCCGTTTCCGTCATAGACGACGCGATGTTGACTGCCGGTCGCCCAGCGCGGGTCGCCCAGCAGCGACGCGACGACGGTTCGCCCGTCGTCGCTGACGAAAGTGCCGCCGACGAGGCAGACGTCGTTCACGCAGGTGCGATTGGCTATGTAAGTGCCCCGGGTCCCATCCGGCCGATCGCCCAGGTGCTGGGCGATGCCGGAGATGGCCAACGCGAGCGCCCCGAGGCTGAGCAACGGCAGCACGACCCAGAAGATCCAGCTCGCGAACCGACGAGCGCCGGGAAAGGACATCGGCACCAGAGTGCCGCTCTCGGCCGCAGTGAACGCGTCAGTGGACATCACGGCCCATCATGACATCTGTCAGCTCTGGGCTTGCCGGTTCGCCGAGAAGCCACTGGCGGATCGAGCACCGGGCCGCGAGGTCCGTCCCTCGGCCCGAGGCTGACCGGGCTTGTCGTAGCGGGACTTTCCGGCAACCGGACGATCGTGCGCGGGCTTGTCACGCCGTTCCCGCTTGTCGCCGAAGGCCCGCTCGCGACCCGCGCCGGGCCGAGCCACCCGAGGGTCGCTGCGGGTCTGGCGAGTGCGGTCGAGGATCGGGATTCCGGAGGGCTGGCGGGCGCCGGTCAGCGCGAACAGCGCCGCGTCACCCGGCCGCGCGTCGTGCTGGGTCGGCGTAACGCCGGCGCCGGACATGAGCGAGCGAACGGCTCGCTCATCGGTCGGCGTGACGATGGTGATGACCATGCCGGACTCGCCGGCGCGCGCGGTGCGTCCCGAGCGGTGCAGGTAGTCCTTCGAGTCGGCGGGCGGGTCGACGTGCACGACCAGGCTCACGTCGTCGACGTGGATTCCCCGTGCGGCGACGTCGGTCGCGACCAGGACGGAGACCGTGCCGTCCTTGAAACCGCTCAGCGCCTTGTTGCGCTGGGCCTGGGTGCGGCCGCCGTGCAGGGCGCTGGCCGCAACGCCGGCCTGATTGAGGTTTTTGGCCAGCCGCTCAGCGCCGTACTTGGTGCGGGTGAAGAGGATCGTGCGACCCTCCCGCGCGGCGATCTGGGTGATGACTGGGAATTTGTCCCCGAGGGAAACCCGCAGCAGTTGGTGGTCCATGGTGTCCACCGTGGCCGCGGCCGGCGCCAACGCCTTGATGGCGGGGTCGGTCAGGTACTCGGTCACGAGGGTGGCCACATCGCCGTCCAGCGTCGCGGAGAACAAGAGGCGCTGACCGTCGGTCGGCGTCATGTCGAGCAGGCGGCGCACGACCGGCAGGAAGCCGAGGTCGGCCATGTGGTC
>JAOPUY010000563.1 GCA_025963265.1 Frankiales bacterium
GCGAACGCCTTGAGCAGGACGAAGATCGCGGCGCCGGTGAAGATCGCGTGGCCCTGGTTGGTGACGTCGATCATCCCGCTGACGTGGGTGTAGGTCGGCAGGTCGCCGAAGATCTCCCGGATGACGCCGACGACGATCACGAGGCCGGCCGAGCCGATGAAGAGGTAGGTCGGCAGCGCGAACGCCTTGGCCGCCTCCCGGATGCCGCGCAGGTTCCCGAAGGACAGCAGCAGGATGATGATGATGGTCAGTGGCTTGGCGTCGGGCCGCAGGGCCGGAATCATCGAGGTGATCGCGGCCACCCCCGCGGCGGCCTGCACCGCGACCGTGACGATGTAATCGATCAGCAGCGCCACCGACGCGATTTGGGCGACTTTCGGTCCGAAGTTCTCCCGGGCGACGACATAGGAGCCGCCCGCCTTCGTGTAGACCATCACGACTTCGCGGTAAGACAGCGTCATGAGGACGAGCACGCCCAAGACCACGGCGGTCAACGGCAGCAAGATGTGGAAGCCGGTGAAGCCGAAGACCGCCAGCAAGGCGATCAGCATCTCCTCCGTGCCGTAGGCCGAGGACGAGATGCAATCTGAGGACAGCACCCCCAGGGCCGACTTCTTGCTGAGCTTCTCCTCATGCAGCTGCGAGGTCACCATCGGTGGGCCGAGCAGGGCTCGCTTGACCCGGTAGCCGATCCGCTCGGGCAGCGCGATGGCCTGCTCGAGCTCCACGGCGATGACCGGCCCGGTTGTCGGCCGGACGGGCGTGGTGACTGACACGCCCGCGAGGCTAAGCGCGCTGGCTGCGGGCCAGCCGTGGAGCACGTGGCCTCCACACGCCGAGGGGGCCGCTCCTCACGTTTTCCTCATGCGGTCGGGGGAATGAGGCCTTGGTGTGAGCGGGTCGGAGCGAGTAATAGACTGCAAAGTCGAGTTCGTGAAAAGTTTCACGAATACCGCTGCCCGCACCACCGCCCGGCTCACATTCCGCTCCCGGCACGACAGGAGGCCCCAGATGACGGCGACCATCGGCGACTCCACCTCGGCTCTGAGCGCTGCGAGCTCCACCGGCTCGGTGCCCGAAGACAGCTCCTACGACGCCGACGTGATCGTGGTCGGCGCCGGTCCGTCCGGCTCCTCGGCGGCCTACTGGCTGGCCACGGCCGGCCTAGACGTGCTCTTGCTGGAGAAGACGGTCTTTCCCCGGGAGAAGGTCTGCGGCGACGGCCTCACGCCCCGCGGCACCCGGGCCCTGGTCGAGATGGGGATCGACGTCAGCCAGGAAGCGGGTTGGCTGCATAACAAGGGGCTGCGCGTGATCGGCGGCGGCCTGCGCCTCGAGCTGGATTGGCCCGAGCTGACCTCCTTCCCGAGCTACGGACTGGTCCGCCCGCGGGCCGACCTCGACCACCTACTGGTCCAGCAGGCGGTCAAGGCGGGCGCGCGGCTGCACGAGCAGACCAGCGTCAGCGGTCCGCTGCACAACCGGGCCGGCCGGATCGTCGGCGTGCAGGCCAAGGCGGGTCCGGAAAAGCTCGAGCAGACCTACCGCGCGCCGGTGGTGCTGGCCTGCGACGGGGTGTCCGGCCGATTCGCGCTGGCGCTCGGTCATCAACGCAACGACAAGCGGCCGATGGGCGTCGCCGTTCGCCGTTATTACCAGAGCCCCCGGACCAACGACGACTACCTCGAGTCCTGGCTCGAGCTCTGGGATGGCCCGCCCGGCGCCGATGACGCGAAACTGCTGCCCGGCTACGGCTGGATCTTCGGGATGGGCGACGGCTCGGTCAACGCCGGGCTCGGCGTGCTCAACTCCAGCGCGGGCTTTCAGAAGACCAACTACCGCCAGCTGCTGACGACCTGGCTCGACAACACGCCCGAGGAGTGGGGCCTGCGCGAGGAAAACGCGATGGGCTCGACCCAGGGCGCCGGCCTGCCGATGGGCTTCAACCGCACCCCGCACTATGACAACGGCGTGCTGTGGGTCGGCGACAGCGGCGGCTCGGTCAACCCGTTCAACGGCGAGGGCATCCCCTACGCCATCGAATCAGGCAAGTTCGCCGCCGAGGCCGTCGTGCAGGCGCTGGCCCGCCCGGAAGGGTCCTCCCGCGAGCGCGCCCTGGCCGGCTATCCGGCGGCCATGCAGGCCGAGTGGGGCGCTTACTACCGCTTGGGCGGCGTCTTCGTGAAGCTGATCGGCAATCCAGCGGTGATGCGGGCCTGCACCCGCCACGGCCTGCCACACCCCGGCCTGATGAAGTTCGTCCTGAAGTTGCTGGCCAACCTCAGCGATCCGCGCGACGGCGACGTGAGCGACCGCATCATCACCGCGCTGACCAAGCTGACGCCGGCGTTGAAGTGAGCGGTGCATGCTAAACCAAGTAAGGCAAACCTAACAACTGAACTAGCGGACGGGCCGTCTAGCCTAATCACGGCCGTGTTCTGGGGCTTGAACGCAGTTCGGGAGCCACTGTGAGAACCAGCCAGACGACGAATGAACGAAGAAGGGAAGCAGGTCCACAATGCTGACGCAGTACCTGCCGATCGTCCTCCTTTTTGCCCTTGCCTTGGGCTTCGCGGTGTTCTCGGCGATCATCGCGACGATCACCGGACCCAAGCGCTACAACAAGGCCAAGCTGGAGTTCTACGAGTGCGGCATCGAGCCCGCGCCGATGTCGTCGGGTCCCAACCGCTTCCCGATCAAATACTTCCTCACGGCGATGCTCTTCATCGTCTTCGACATCGAGATCATCTTCTTGTACCCCTATGCGGTCGACAACAAGGCGAAGCTGGACTTCTACGAATGCGGCATCGAGCCGGCGCCGATGTCCTCGGGTCCCAACCGCTTCCCG
>JAOPUY010000569.1 GCA_025963265.1 Frankiales bacterium
GTGAGCACCCCGATGGCCGGCACGATCAGCGGGAACAGCAGGCCCTTGGTGCCGAAGGCCACCTGACCCAGAATGAGCGAGGCCACCAGCGTCACGGCGTAGGACTCGAAGAGGTCGGCCGCCATGCCGGCGCAGTCGCCGACGTTGTCGCCCACGTTGTCGGCGATCGTCGCCGCGTTGCGGGGGTCGTCCTCGGGAATGCCCGCCTCGACCTTGCCCACGAGGTCAGCGCCGACGTCGGCGGCCTTGGTGAAGATGCCGCCGCCGACGCGCATGAACATCGCCAGCGTCGCGGCTCCGAAGCCGAAGCCCTCGAGCACCTTCGGCGCGCTGTCGGTGTAGATGAGCACGACCACCGACGCGCCCAGCAATCCCAGGCCGACGGTGGCCATGCCGACGGCGCCACCGGTCCGGAACGCGATGCGGATCGCCCGTTCGCGGCCCTCGGTGTTCGCCGCCGCCGCCACTCGGACGTTGGCCCGGGTGGCTAGCCACATTCCGAAGTAACCGATCGAGGCCGAGAACCCTGCCCCGATCAGGAAGAAGATTGAGCGTCCGATGCGCTGGGAGGCGTCATCGGCCGGCAACACGAACAAGATCGCGAACAGAATGACGACGACGACTGACAGCGTCCGGAATTGTCGTTTCAGGTAGGCCTGCGCGCCCTCTTGGACAGCCTCGGCGATCTCGACCATCTTCGGCGTCCCGTGGTCGGCCGCAAGCACCTCCTTAAACAGGACGAAGGAGAACGCGAGCGCGATCAGCGCGACCACCCCGATCACCACGACCAGGCTGCGATCGCCGCCGGAGAACGTCGAGTCGGCGAGACTTCGCGTATGCGACGAAGCTTCCCAAGTGGAGGAAGCGTGGGACAAAGCCATTGCATGAACTCCTCTAGCCGAACGGAACCGGGGACGGCTCGCCTGACACTCCCGACGCGGCACCAGGTCACGAGGGCGATGGAACTGCCGAGACCGAATTGTGTGTCACGTCACTGCGTTTAGGCGGCTGCGGCGGAGTCTATGGGACATGCGCTCGTAACAGGAGTGGGCTGGGTCACGTTTCTAAAATTCACCAACGACTGACGTTGGAGCGAGCGTTGAAACGAGCCGCCACCCCAGCCGGCCACGAGTCATCAGCGGCTATTTGTTGGACAGTCCTACATTTCGACCGAACGCCTTCAGAGACGCCGCCAGGCCTGTGACTACGGCAACCGCTCGCCAGAGGCCCGCGCCATGACCATCCGCGTCCCAGCAACCGGCAACCTGACCTGGCGAGCCAACGTTATCGTCGCCGAGCCACTACGGCCACTCGGATCCAGGCGCACCACGCACTCCGTCAGGTTCGCGCCATTCTCGGCGGCGATCCGCCCGGCCACACCGCAGGAATCGGCGGCGAGTCCGATGCGCCCAGCGGCAGCGAGGGCGGTGAGGTCCGCGATGGCCTCGGTGCGGTGGCGAGCGATCACCGCGGCGCCGGTCGCCACACCCGTCGTCGCCGCGAGAATCACGATCAATCCGAAGCCGACGACCCAAACCGTGGCTGACCCGGCGTCAGCCGCGCTCGCTCGGCTCACGGCGATCCGGTCGAGTGCCCGGCCGACGCCCCGGCGGTGGCCGCACTCGGCTCGGTGGCGGCCGTCGCGGTCTCGGTCAGCGTGATCGCGGGAAGCCAGCCCACGCCGCGCACGGTCATCCGCACCGTCACCACGGTGTCCGCGCCCTGACTAACGCGGGTCAACTGGACCGGCCGGCCGGCCGCGGACTCTGCGAGCCGGGCGGCCGAAGCGCTGTCGCCGCGCGCGATCGCCCGCGCGGCCTCGCCCGCCGCGTCCACGCAGCGCAACCGCGCTTGCCCAACGGCAACGGCGAAGACGCCGGCCAGGGTCAGCACGACCAGCACCGGCAGGGCGACGGCGATCTCCGCGGTGACCATGCCGGCGTCGCCCTGAAGGCGGTGCCGGCGGCGGCGTTTGGCTAGGCCGCGAAGCCTCATCACAGGTTCAGGTGGAGCGCCGAGGTGATGATGCCGCTCAGCGCGGACTGCACGGCCGAGCTCTGCACAACCTTGTACAGAACGGCCGCGAAGGCGACCGCCGCTACCGTGCCCACCGCGTACTCGGCAGTGGTCATTCCAGCATCGCCCTTGAGCCGGCCGAGCCGCCGGCCTGCTCGTCGAATCAGCATGCAAATAAGGGTCATTCTCTGCCTCCTGGTGTCAGATGGCCGCCAATGCGGAACCTGAAACCAGCCTGCCTAGCCCCGGTCCCAAGCAAGGGCGCCGGACGAGAATTGCGGATAACCGTGCCGGCTGTGGACAACACCAGGGCCTGGCGCCTGCCGTGAACTCGAGCGCTTACCTGACCAGATCTGATGAAACAGATCTATCAATAAACTGGTTGTGGGCGCCGATGTAGATAACTCCGCGGTTTCAATTCGGCCAACCGGTCGCGTTCCGTGGCCGCCGTATCTAGAGTCCTTCGTTGGCAAGATCATCCAACGAGCGCGGGGGCGACACGATGGCAGACATGACCTTGGAGCAGGTTCAGCTCAGGGAGTACGCACAGGCGGTTCTTCGGCAGAGCGGCGTCAAGACGGCACGCGTTTGGTACCCAAGCCCGACCGTCCTAGCCCTCACGGTTGACCCATCGGCCTACGCCAAGGCCCGCAACACGGTGCCCATCATCCAACTTCGTGCGGACAAGTACCACGGGTTCAATGTCGTCCTAGACGAGCCAGGAGTGGACTTCCAGGCGCTGGCCGGACAGGTGA
>JAOPUY010000592.1 GCA_025963265.1 Frankiales bacterium
CACGGTAGGCTGGGGTTCCTTACGCCGGTCGGAAAATCGGCCGCTCGCACTACTGTCGCGCAACTTCCTCACTTTCAGTTATAGCAGAGTGCGCTGGCCCTCATGAGGATCCGCATTGTGGTCTAACGTCACGAAGCTCAGATCGGAGCTGATGACGTGAATCCCTTTATTGGCAGCGCATTCAACCTTCCTCACCACCTAGCCGCGAAGGCCGACCCGAGGCTGATCGCCGACGACGAGCAGCACTTCGCGGACATCGCGACGAGCCTCGAGCAGTCGATCGCCGACCTGTCCGACCGCCTCGAGACGGCCCGCAAGGCCCCCGGCGGCCACGGCCAGGCCGCGCTGGACCGCGATCTGGAGATCCACCGGTTGGCTGCTCGGATGCGGGCCCTGCGTCGGTTCGGTTTGGACCTGTGCCTCGGTCACATCGTCAGCGCGACGGACCCCGAGCCGGTCTACATCGGACGACTCGGCCTGACTGACCCCACCGGTTCTCGGCTGCTGATCGACTGGCGCTCACCGGCGGCGGAGCCGTTCTTCGGAGCGACGCACGCCAAGCCGATGGGGCTGGCCAGCCGCCGCCGGTATCGCTGGACCCTCGGTCGGATCAGCGACTACTGGGATGAGGTGTTCAGCCCGGTGGGGTTCGAGGGCCACGCCGCCTCGCTGGATGACCAGTCGGCTTTCATCGCGAGCCTCGGCGGCAACCGATCAACCCGAATGCGAGACGTGCTCGGCACCATCCAGGCCGACCAGGACGCCATCGTCCGCGCCGGATCGGCCGGTGCCCTCGTCGTCGACGGCGGTCCGGGCACGGGCAAGACCGTCGTCGCACTGCATCGCTCGGCCTACTTGCTCTACTCCGACCCGCGCCTGCGCCACCACCGCGACCACCACGGCGGCGGCGTGTTGTTCCTCGGGCCGCACCAGCCTTACCTCGATTACGTGGCCGACGTCCTCCCGAGCCTCGGCGAGGAAGGGGTGCAGACCTGCACCCTGCGCGACTTGGTCGCCGAGGGGGCCGCGGCGGTGACCGAGTCCGATCCGGACGTGGCCCGGCTGAAGTCATCGGGCGAGTTGGTGAAGGCGATCGAGGCGGCCGTCCGGTTTTACGAAGAACCGCCCACCCGGGGGCTGACCGTGGCGACGCCCTGGTCTGACCTCTGGCTGAGCGCCGCAGACTGGGCCGAGGCCTTCGCAACCCCAGAACCCGGCATGCCGCACAACGAGGCGCGGGCGGAGATCTGGACGGAGTTGCTCACGATCCTGACCGACCAGCACGACCCAGACAACCCAGACGACCCAGACGGCCCGGACGGGGAGGACGTGTCGGCTGAGCTGCTCCGCCAGTCGCTGACGCAGAACCGGGTCCTGCTCGCGACCTTCAACCGCGCCTGGCCGCTGCTCGAAGCGGCCGACCTGGTCGGTGACCTGTGGACGGTGCCGGCCTATCTCCGCAAATGCGCGCCCTGGCTCAGCCCCGGCGACGTGCGCAGGCTGCAGCGCGCCGACGCCCAGGCCTGGACGGTGTCTGACCTCCCGCTGCTGGACGCGGCCCGGCAGCGGCTCGGCGATCCGGGGGCGCCGCGGCGCAAGCGACGGCGCGAGGCGGCGCTTGCCGGCCAACGCGCGGAGATGGCTCGCGTCATCGACAACTTGATCCAGGCCGAGGTCCACGACGACGGCGAGGGACTGATGTCGAGCCTGCGCCAGCAGGACCTCCGCGATGCCCTGGTCGACGAGGACGCGCTGCCCAGCGGTGACCCCGAACTGCTGGCCGGACCGTTCGCCCACATCGTCGTGGACGAGGCTCAGGAACTGACCGACGCCGAGTGGCAGATGTTGCTGCTGCGCTGCCCGTCTCGGAGCTTCACGATCGTGGGCGACCGGGCGCAGGCCCGCCACGGGTTCACCGAGTCGTGGGCCCAACGGCTCCAGCGGGTCGGCCTGGAGCAGATCCATCTGGCTGGTCTGAGCATCAACTACCGGACGCCGGAGGAGGTGATGGTTGAAGCCGAGCCGGTCATCCGGGCGGTGCTCCCGGACGCCAATGTGCCGAGGTCCATCCGCAGCAGCGGCGTCCCGGTCACCCATGGAGCGGTATCGGAGCTCGGATCGATCCTTGACGCCTGGCGGGCTGAGCAGGCCGAGGGGACCGCCTGCGTCATCGGCGATCCCTCGTTCCGCGCGCGGGTTGAGAACACCGCACGCGTCCGGTGGCTGACCCCAGAGCTGTCGAAGGGGCTCGAGTTCGACCTGGTCGTCCTCATCGACGCGCCGGGGTCGGGCCCTGCGGCGTTCGGCACGGGCATCGAGGGAGCCGTCGACCGCTACGTCGCGATGACCCGGGCGACCCAGCGACTCGTCATCCTCACCGGCGCCTGATCGACCACCGTGGCTAGGAGATCGCGGCTAGGCGTCCGTGTGCCGAGCCCGGGCCCGCCGGATCGCTTCGTCGACGATGCGCTGTGCGACATCGATCAGCTTGGTGTGCTCGCTCTGGCTTATCGCGCGAAGTCGCTCGAAGGCTTGCTCGGCGGTGCCGCCAGTGCGGCCGCGCAACAGGCCGATGGCTTGGTCGATCACCGGTCGGTTGGACAGGGCGGTCTGCAGCTGCGCGGTCAGCTCGAGCGCTTGGTCAAGAATTTGGGCGTTGTGGATCGCGACCGCGGCCGGGGCGGCGAACAGCTCGCCGAGCTCGACGGCATGATCGTCGAAGACGTCTTTTCCCGAGGCGTAGACGTTGATCGCGCCCACCACCTGCCCCGGTAGCAGCAGCGGTAGCGATAAGGCGCTGTGCACGCCGAGACGGCCGACCCGGGGCCCGAAACGCGGCCACATCTTCTCACCGCCCAGCGACCCCGAGCGCACGGTGCGCCGTTCCAGCGCCGCGGTGATGCAGGGGCCCTCTTTCAGGGCCACGTACTGGATCTCGTCAATCTCGGCGACAAAGGGGTGGCTGGCGGCCAGGGCCTGCACGAGATTCTCGGCTGGGCCGATGCGCAGCAGGGTCACGCCGGCGCCATCGGCGCCGGGGACGGCTCGGGCGGCGAAGCCGGCCACGTGGGCGAGGGTGTCTTGCAGGCCGATGACCCCAGTCACGAGACCGGCCAGCTCGCTCAGACTGGTCTGCAGATCGTGAGCGTCCGCCGAAGCCTGGCTCGGCGTCAACGCGCCTGCTAGGTGATCGTTCTCGTGGAACTCGGTCATTGGGCCCCCGGCTCATATCCGGCTGGGCTCCCGGGCAAGATGTGGCGGGCCTCAGCGGCGTCCCCGCGGCGCGACCGTCACGAGCTGGTGCTGGCGCTCACTGTAGCTCAGTTTCCAAGGTTTTGACCCTCCCAAAGAGCTACTTTCTGGACAGTGAGCGCGGCACCGCTCGGCCGGGCGCGCCGCATTTGTCAGCTCTTGCTGCCGAAGTCCTCGGTCAGCCAAAGCTTGTGATGGACGCTGTCAAACCAGACATCGATTCCGACGTCCTGGTACTTACCGACGATGTTCTCGTAGTGACCGCCGCCGGGGCCCTCTTGGTACATCTCCTCTTCCAGGGCCAGGGCGCCGTCGGTGCTCTGATTGCTGCTCCAGCCGATGTTCTCCGCGGCCGCTCGCCAGTTATAGCCGGCGCTGCTGATGCGCGAGCCAAAGTAGGCCTCGCCCGGGAGTTGGTGTGACATCGTGTCGGCCTTGGCCATCGCCAGGTTGTGCTGGTGGGCGCTGCTGATCAGCTGCGAGTTCATGGCCAGATTTCGCAGGCCGTGGGCCGCCCGCTCGGAGTTCAGCTTGGAAAGGACGCTGGCGGCGATGCCACCTTGGTCGCTGCCAGCCGGCTGGCTGATCGGGGCCGGGGCTGGCTTCGGGGCGGGTGCTGGTTTCGCGGCGGGCGCGACGATCGTCGTCGGCGTGGCCGGTCGCGTGGTCGGCGCGGCTTGGACTGGGGTGGGTGCGTTCGCCGCGGCGCGAGCGTTCGCCGCCGCCTGGGCCTGTCGGGCCCGAGCTTTGGCTGCGGCCTGGGCTTTGGCCACGGCGCGAGCCTTGGCTACCGCCCGAGCCTTAGCGGCGGCGAGCCGCTTTGCCTTGGCCAGGGCCTCGGTCTTCACTTGCGCGGCCTGACGCACGGCGAGCAGGTGCGCGGCTTGGGTATGCGCGGCGGCCGAGGTCGCCGGGCTTGGGTTGCCGCCGACCGGCTGGGACGAGGAGGTGGGGGCGACCGCTGCGGAGGACTGCGCGGCGGTGGTCAACTCACCGGCGACGACCCCGAAGGTCAGCAAGGCCGCGCAGAGGGTCATCCCGAGCTTCGTGCGATGCAACTTTTGGGCGCGACAGACCGCTGGAATTAACATGATGTCCTTTCGAACGAGACTCGAGCCGGAGTACCCGGCAATCGCCGCCGCCTAAGCGGCCTATCTCGTGTGAGTGAGCGATTCGGGCCAGTTATCGGCCCGTCCAACACAGCATTGGCGCGAAGACGTGGTATACCGCAGTCATTAACTGCCGCCGTGACAGTGCGGCTAATCCCATGGCTGTTTCATCATGGGTAAGGCCCCCATTCGATACGGGTAACACCCGAAATCGGATGGCTAATCGCGCCGGAAAACACCGCGCGTCGCCGCCGGAACCAACATTTGCCGACAAAGAAGGCTAGATTTAAGACTAAGCACTGTTCTTCTACGAGGCTGGCCTTGGACAGCTGGAAGGTCACTCGCAATGGAGACTGTCGAAGCCGCGCCCGAAGATCACCGAATACTTGACGTAGTTTCGCAGAGCAAGATGCCCGTAATGGTGATCGAGGTCCCTTCGGAGGTCATCACCGCCGCGAGCCCCGGTGCGCACGAATTGCTCGATGAAATCGGCCGTCCGCTCATTGGACGCAGCCTGAATGACCTCACCGAGGGCCATCCTTCCGGAGCGATGCCCCTGCTCGCGGCTGGTCGAATCATCGGCTACGAGACACTGCGGGTACTGAAGCTGACCGGCCAACGACGCCGCTTGTGGATACGATCCCTGCCCAGCACCGGGTCGGCGAAGTTAGCGATTGCCGTGTTACTCAAGGAAGACACCGCCGGCCGAGTGTTCGTTCCGTGGCTGGACGACGATGCGTCATCGACCGTGATCGGCTCGACCGATTCCCGCCTGGTCATCGATCGAGTCAGCAGCGAGGTCTTTGAATCGCTGGGTTATCGGCCCCGGGAGATCACCGGTACGTCATTCCTGGCCTTGGTCGTGTCCGAAGACGTCGCCGAGGTCCTGTCGGCCTTGGCCCAGACCTCGGAACACTCCGAGGGCGTGACGTTGCGGGTGGGCATCGTCGGCGCCGATTTGGTGCCCGTGACCTGCCAACTCGTGCTGCTATCGCTCAAGCCCGAGCCCAGCTGCGCTTTCGCGCTACTGGCTGAGGAATCCGACGGGGAACCGGCTGACCCCGATGCCGTCGCCGAGCTGATTACTCGCCTGGGCCGGGGCATTCGGGGCGCAATGACCTCCCAAGCGGTCGCGTCGGCGCCGCTGCGACCCGATGTCGATCTCGGCCGGCTGTCGAGTCGAGAACTTGAAGTCGTCTCACGTCTGGTCACCGGTTCCCGAGTGGCCTCGATTGCCGAGTCGCTATTCCTGAGCGAAGGCACGATACGTAACCATCTATCCTCGGTATTCGGCAAGCTCGAAGTCCGCACCCAACGAGACCTGATTGAGTTGCTGAGACCGGTGCCGGCCGCGCACCTGGAAAACTAGTTACCGAGTCCATTTCGTGCCGTTATTTTGTACGGTCAAAATTCACAAACTAGGTACTAGCCAACACAGACCCCATGGATGTATATTCGCTGTGAGCCAAGTCAAGGCTTAGCACGGAAGAGTCTGGCCGCCCCCGCCGCCGCACTCGCGAGCAATAGCTCGGCTGCCGTGCAGAACCCGGTGAACTGCTAGCTCCCGGCAGGCACCTCCGTGACTTCCCACTTTCGATGTATTGCGGCGCCCACAACTGGGTCGGCTGAACCGAATCCGGCGTCAAACGACGAGGCGGTAGCTCGATTTCCTGACGCCGCCGGGCGGATTCCGCCCTCTGCGCGTCGGCCGCCGCTCCCTAGCCGGAGCGGGCGCCGTCAATTCTCCTACGGCTTGAATCTGCACGTCGACCGAGGTCGGGGGCCTCCGGCTACGGCCATCGCTGAACAAGGACACGATTCGCGGGTAATCGATTAGCGCTTTTGTTAGCGGGGCTTAGTAGAAGAAGGGAAGGGGCGCGGCGGTCATCTTGCTGCGCCCAAATAACGACATGAAGAGTCTCATCAAGGTGTTTGCATTTGCCGTGCCGCTTGCGGTCACGACCGGTGTCGTTGCCACCGTGCTGTTGGCGGCGCCGGCCCAGGCGAAGATCCTCGGCGGCGCCGTTAAAGGAATTACCGTCACCCAAAAGAACACCAATATCTATAGCGCGCTCAGCGTCCAGATGACCTGGTGCGTTCCGAACGGCGAACAAGCCGGTGACACGTTCACGTTGGGCCTGCCGCCTCAGCTCATCGCGCTCACCAAGGGCTTTCCGTTGAATGACCCGTCGGGCAAGAATGTCGCCAATGCAACGGTGGCCGGCGGCCTCGCGACATTCACTCTCACCGCTTATGTGGCCACCCACCGCGACGTGTGCGGCACTGCGCATTTCGACGAGGCGTTCAACGTCGGAGCGGTGCAGGCCAACACCCCGACCACCGTGCAGTTCGCCTCGGGAAACACCGTCTTCTCAGCCGTGATAACGCCTCGTCAGGTGATTGCCAAGCGGGCCAAAGCCATCAAGTACGGGTCCTGGGCCGACGCCACGGATGAAGACCGCATTAGCCCCAGCGGAGCGCTGCACTGGCTGATGGACTCGCCGCAGGCGCCGGCGGGCGGCTATTCCAAGGTCGTGTTCACCGACACCAGTGGCCCGGGTCAGGCCTTCGATTGCTCGCGGCTCAATCTCTCGATCGGCACGGTGAACGCCGTGGGTGGTTTCCAAAACGGCGTGGCCGTCGACAAATCCCACTACCTCACGCAGTGCTCGGGGTCGGCGGTGAAGGTCACGGCCTCGACGCTCGTGTCCCGGGGCAAGGTCATGCACCTGTACCTGCCGACGACCGTTACCGATTCCACCTTGCCGGCCTACACCGACAGCGGCTCGGTGGCGGTGAACGGCCGGCCGGCGCAAAGCGTGACGGCGCAGCCCATCCTGCGCACCAGCGCCGGGGGGAACGGAGTCGGGACCCTGAACGCGCTCCGGGCAGTGGTGAAGTCCTCGCCGGTAGCCGCAACCACCGTGCCCCCAGCAACGGCGACCAAGACCGCTGCGCCGACCGCCACCAAGGCCGCCACCATCGCTCCCACTAGCGGTGGGGCTACCCCCGCCGCCTTGGCCGTGACCCAAGGAGTCGAAGCGGTCGCAGCGACGGCGCCGCCAACGGCCGTGGCCCTGGCTGCGGGAACCTTGGCGGCAACGGGCTCTCGGTCCCAGACCCTGCTCGAACTCGCGTTCGGCGCAATCGCGCTCGGATCGCTGGCGATGTTCGCGGCCCGACGTTTTCGCCGCGCACCTCGAGGACATTGAGTCCGGGGTAGGTGATTCATCGGACGCGGTCGGCCTGAACCGTCCCTGCTGTGGTGCAATCGCAGGTACGGTTCAGGCGGTCGGCCGGATCGCCCAGAGAACGGAGTTCCTCGTGCAGCTGTCAGGGGTCGGGGTGTGGAGTCACCAGCTTCGCTACGGGGATCCGGCCGAGTCGGCCGACGCGGCCGCCGAACTGGAAGAGCTTGGCTTCAGCGCGTTGTGGATTCCCGATGTCGGCGGTCGGGTATTCGACGCGGTGGACCGGCTGCTGGCCGCGACCCAGCGGACAGTCGTCGCGACCGGCATCCTGAACCTCTGGATGCACGAGCCGACCGAGGCCGCCGAGCAGTTCACGTCGCTGACCGCTGAACACGGCGATCGCTTCCTGATGGGCATCGGCGTGAGCCACGCGCCGCTCATCGACGCCGACGAGCCGGGGCGCTACGCCAAGCCGCTGTCGGCGATGACCGCGTTCCTGGACGGCCTCGACGCGGCGCCCTCGCCTGTCCCGGTCGGATCCAGAGCGCTCGCCGCGCTCGGACCGAAGATGCTCGACCTAGCCGCCCGGCGCTCCGGCGGCGTGCATCCCTACCTGGTCACACCCGAGCACACCAGGCAGGCCCGGCAAGCGGTCGGACCCGACGTGCTCGTGCTGCCCGAGCAGACCGTCATCCTGTGCTCGGACGCCGCGCAAGCGCGCGAGATCGGCACCGAATGGCTCAAGCACTACCTGGCCTTGCCGAACTACGCCAACAGCCTGCTGCGGCTTGGCTTCACGCCCGATGACCTGAGCGCAGTCTCCGACCACCTCTTCGACGCGCTGATCGCCTGGGGCGACGAGGAGACGATCATGCGCCGAGTCGACGAGCATCGCACCGCCGGCGCCGACCACGTGTGCCTGCAGGTGCTTACTGATGACCAGACGGCTTTCCCCCGAGACGCGTGGCGGCGGATCGCCGCCGCCGGGCTCGGGGGGATGCGCTGAACAGATCCGAGGCCTGGGCCGGCGGCCGCGGTCCGAGCAGCGGTCAACTGGTCGCGTAACCGCCGTTGATCGGGATCGTCTGCCCAGTGACCCAGGCGCCGTCGTCGGAGGTGAGCCAGGCGATCGCCGCGGCGACGTCGCTGGCCGAGCCCAAGCGCGGGACCTGATAGGCCTTGAGCTGACGCAGTGTCATGTCCGAAGCCTCGTCCAGTCCCGCGTTGTTCTGCGTGGCCAGCGACAACGAGTTGCAGGTTATGCCGTGCCGCCCGACCTCTTTGGCGACCGAACGCATCAGGGCCGGCCCGGCGCCCTTGGACGCGGCGTAGGCGCCGAGTTTGCGATCACCGACCCGCGCCGACTCGGAGCTGATCGTGATGATCCGGCCCCAGCCGCGGGCAATCATCCCGGGCAGCACCGTGTGCGTGCAGTTCATGGGGCCATAGACGTTGAGATCGATGAACGCCTTCCAGGTGGCCGGGTCGTCGTCGGCGAAATTCGCCATGCTGAATCCCGTGATCGGGATCCCGGCGTTGTTGACCAGGATGTCGATGTCGCCGACCTGGCCGAAGGTCTCCGTCACCGCGGCGAGGTCGGTGACGTCGCACACCGCCGTCTGGGCCGAACCGCCAGCCGTCCGGATCTGCTCGACGACCGTCTCAGCGCGGTCAGCGAACAGGTCGTTGACGATGACCCGCGCTCCGGCGGACGCCAGCACGCGCGCGGTCTGCGCGCCGACGTTCTGGCCCGCCCCGGTGATCAACGCGGTGCGTCCGCTCAACTCGCTCATGACCACGGATCATGGCACAAGCGGTGGCATCGAGACCGTAGGGGCGTTGCCCGGGGCCGGCCGCTCGGGCTGCGCTAGGCTCATCGCATTCCCGATATAAACCGATATACGCCGGACTCTGCGTGGCTCGGACCAGGCACCGGCCAAAGAGAGGTAGCCCAATGATCGGTTCTGCTCGTGCGTAGTGCGAACCGGCGTTACCTCTACCCGGTCGACCACCTGCGCTTCTACGCCGCGACGGTGGTGGTTTTCTATCACAGCACTCAGCTGATCAGTCAGCAGGTGGCTCGGCGTCGGCATTTGCCGGTCGCGGCCTGGCCGTTCTCGCGCAACCCGCTGAAGACCGTGATCTTCGAGGGCCATACCGGCGTGGCGTTGTTCATGGTGCTGAGCGGGTTCATCTTCACGATCGGCACCTTGGACCGCGAGGTTTTCTACGGCCGGTTCATGGCCAACCGCTTTCTGCGCATCTATCCGCTCTACCTGGTCCTCGTCTTCATCGCCCTGTCC
>JAOPUY010000614.1 GCA_025963265.1 Frankiales bacterium
CCTGAAGCGGTGCCGGTACTCAGCACCACATGACGGCCCGCGTGCGCCAACTCGGCGGCGGCAAACTGGTGCGACCACGGCGCGCTGATGCCCCGCTCGGTAAACGCGCGGACCACATCCGACTCCGCCCACGCCGGCCAGCTGTGCGGTCGGCCAGGCTGCGCCGGTATTTCGGTGACGTAACGCAGCGGAGATTCGCCCGGCTCGGCGCCGGCGACCGCGATCGCCAGCAGCTCGCTGCCGAATGTCACTACACAATCCTCCGAACCGGCTCAGAGCCGGGATGGTATCTGCCGTACGAGTGAATTCTTCAACAGTGGGGTGCCGAATTGGTCACGAGACGCTGTCTTCGAAGCGGTGGACATGATTGACTGTTGGGCGGTCGCGGCTTCTGTGTTCGTGTCAAACTTTCGCAGGATCTTTCGTTGCGGCCGCGCGTCCTGCGGAGGTTGGGTCGGGGAAGTTCCGGCATCTCACTGGGTACGGCGGTCGCGGCGGGCCCGGGCACCGAAGACGGTGTACCGCACCTAAGAAGAGAAGGAAAGATCGAGAGATGCCACAGGGAACTGTGAAGTGGTTTAACGCGGAAAAGGGCTTCGGCTTCATTGCCCCGGAAGACGGCTCCGCGGACGTCTTCGTCCACTACACGGAAATTCAGGGCAGCGGATTCCGCACCCTGGAAGAGAATCAGAAGGTCGAGTTCGAGGTCGGCCAGAGCCCGAAGGGCCCCCAGGCCACCGGCGTTCGCGCAGTCTGAGCGAGCGTCGCGAAGAAAACTCCCCCGTCACTCCCATTAGGGCATTGTCGGGGGTGTTTTCTTTTCGGCGAAGTTCTCGCAGGCCTGTTGTCGCTGCGGGCGGGGTCTACTGGCTTACTGTCGTCACGTGAGTCAGCTGTCCTTCTTCTCGGCTGAGTCGGTACCGCCTGCGGTCGCCGACCTCACTGGGCTGCTCGCCGCCGCCGGCCAGGTGGTGCTCGTCGGGACCGGTGCCCGGCTCTCGGTGGTCGTGGACCGGCCATGGCGGGCCGTCGCGCTGGCCGAGATGATCACCGATGCGGGGTTGCAGGCCGAGATCGGCCGCACCGACGAGGACACCCCATTGATAAGGACAGCCGTCGACGCGCGTCTGGTCCCGATCGCCCGCGACTGGACCAGGGGCGCCGTCAAGACCGTCCCGCTGCAGTGGTTGCCCGGACCGCGGGAGTTGCGGGCGTGGACGCTGGCCGCCGGCTCGCCGGAGGCCGACCGTTACCTGCTCGGTCTGGATCCGCACGCGCCGGATACGCATTCCACGCTCGCGTCGGCCCTAATGCGGGTCGGGATCGCACCAACCTTGATCGGTACCAGAGGGACCCGTCCGGCCCTTCGGATCAGTGGTCGCAGGAGGCTATCGCGCCTGGTAGAGAACGTGGGGGAACCGCCAGACGAGGTCGAGGCGTTCTCGCACTGGCCGCGGGTATGACGCGTAATCGAGGGCGAGTCGGTTTGCGTAGGCCCGTTCACAATGCAAAATTGGCAGTTGCCCGCTGGGGCGATGCGCCTTTGAGGCACATAAATAAGTAGTGGGAGCGTAAGCGCAAGTTGGCTGATGATGACCGCACACGCGGTAGCGCAGGTGGCATTCGGCGTCTGGTGATCGTCGAGTCGCCTACCAAGGCGCGCAAAATCGCCGGCTATCTCGGCCCCAATTATGTGGTCGAATCCTCCCGCGGGCACATCAGAGACCTGCCGAGAGCTGCCGCCGACGTCCCGGCCAAGTACAAATCCGAGCCGTGGGCGCGCCTTGGTGTCAACGTCGACGCGGACTTCGAACCGCTCTACATCATCAGCCCGGACAAGAAGGCCACGGTCGCCGAACTCAAGGGCCTGCTGAAGGACGTCGACGAGCTCTATCTGGCGACAGACGGTGACCGCGAGGGTGAGGCCATCGCCTGGCATCTGCTGGAGACCCTCAAGCCGCGCATCCCGGTCAAGCGGATGGTCTTCCACGAGATCACCGAGTCGGCGATCCAGGCCGCGGCGGCGGATCCCCGGGACCTGGACATCGACCTGGTCGACGCGCAGGAAACTCGGCGCATCCTGGACCGTTTGTACGGCTATGAGGTCAGCCCGGTGCTGTGGAAAAAGGTGGCACCGAAGCTGTCCGCCGGCCGCGTGCAATCGGTGGCCACCCGGATCATCGTCCAGCGCGAGCGGGAGCGGATGGCGTTCCGCAGCGCTGCGTACTGGGATATTGCCGCCGAACTCGACGCCAGTGTCTCCGATCCGAACGCTTCGCCGCCGGTGTTCTCGGCCCGGTTGGTGTCCGTCGACGGGTTGCGGGTAGCCACCGGTCGCGACTTCGACTCCCTTGGCGCTGTCCGGAAGCCCACCGAGGTGGTGGTGCTCGACGAGTCCGCCGCCGGTGCCCTGGTCACCGGCCTGCGCGGAGCGTCCCTGGCCGTGACATCGGTGGAGGAGAAGCCCTACACCCGCCGCCCGTACCCGCCGTTCATGACCTCGACGCTGCAGCAGGAGGCCGGCCGCAAGCTGCGGTTCACCTCTGAGCGCGCGATGAGCATCGCGCAGCGGCTGTACGAGAACGGCTACATCACCAATATGCGTACCGACTCGACGACGCTGTCCCAGACGGCGATCGACGCGGCCCGCAATCAGGCCCGACAG
>JAOPUY010000038.1 GCA_025963265.1 Frankiales bacterium
GCGGTCAGTTCCAGATTGATGCCGTCGGGATCCTGGAAAGAGAGGATCACGATGCCGAAGCTGGGTAATTGCTGGACCTGTCCGTGTTCTATGCCAGCCGCAGACATCCGCTCGGCGGCCGCGTGGAGGTCCGCCTCCGCCGGCACGCGGAGGCCCAGGTGATCGAGCCCCACCCTGGTCGAGTCAAATAGATCGTCGGCTCTCGCCACCGGTCTCAAGCCAACTGCTTGCAGCCCTACTGCGAACATGCAGCCGCCGAACAGCTTGTGCGGATCCTCTCGCACGCTCGGAAGTCCGACCTGGTCGCTGAAGTCGGCGACAGGCTGTGAGCCGAACACCGCGATGTAGAAAGCCCTTGATCGTGCAATGTCGGTCACGGTGAGTCGGACGTGGTCGATGCCGTCTGTCGTCACGATCGCTGTCTGGATGTCGGCTTGTGTCACGGGACGATCCGTTCTTCTGTCAGGGAACTGCGGCGTAGCAAGTACTGCCCCCCGCTTCGCGGGGCGTCAGTGAAGTGGGACCAGCATCCCAGAAAGCTACGACGAGGAGCATGCCTAGGTCAAGCAGGCATGTTCTGCTCAGCCGAGTCGGCGCCGGATCGAAGCCACCAGACACCAATGCACGGCGGTGCTGGGGAACTTGCGCATGGTGCCCATAGTTTGGGATGATCAACCCACAATGGCCAAGTGCCCCCATCGCGTGGACGGCGCGGCCATACCCTCGCGGGCGGGGCGCCGCGGCAGCCCTCCCGGGCGCTCAAGCCTCGGAGAACTGTGACTCCCAACCGTCGCCTGGGCCTCTCGGCCGGGAGTCCGCCGGTCGGCGAGCTGGGTGGGGCGCAATCGTCCAGCAGTGCAGCGCAAGGGAGACGCATGAGTCGCTCGTCAGGTTTGACACCGGTGCCGGCCAACTTCTTCGCCTTCGCCTTCGGGCTAGCCGGATTGGCTGAGGCATGGGTGCTCATGGCGGTGTTTGGACGTGTGTCGTCTCATGTCGCGGATGCCTTGTCGGCCTTGTCCGCCCTCGCTTGGCTACTGGTTCTGGTCGCTTATCTGCGACGTGTGGTCACCGATCTCGCCACGGTGAGCCGGGATCTGGCCAACCCCGTGACTGCGCCGTTCCTGTCGCTCGCGTTTATCACCCCCATGCTCCTGAGCGTCTTGGGCCTTTACTCGTACGCGCCCGGGCTTGCCCGCACGCTCTTCTACGTGTTCCTGGGCCTTACTGTGCTTCTCGGGAGCTGGCTGACGGGCCAATGGATGTATGGGCCGCTGGAGGCGGACAACTTCCACCCTGGGTACTTCCTGCCCACAGTTGCCGGTGGCTTGATCGGGTCTGATGCGGCCGCCGTTATCGGCGAGCGAGGCCTTGCCGAGGTCTTATTCGGCTACGGTGCTCTGTCTTGGCTGTTCATCGGGTCCATTGTCTTAGGTCGGCTGCTCCTGCGACCGCTCCCGCCAGGCCCACTGCTGCCCACGTTCGCGTTGTTGATCGCGCCACCCGCAGTAGCCACGCTCGCGTGGTTCGACCTACACGGCGGACAGATCGACACGGTCATCCGGATGCTCGGAGGGTTCGGGCTGTTGATGATCCTCGCGCAGATTCGGTTGCTCCCGGCCTACCTCAAGCTTCCCTTCATGCCGAGCACCTGGTCGTTCGCGTTCAGCTGGTCCGCCGTCGCTGCCGCGGGGATTCAGTGGCTGCAGGTTGCTCGGCCTGCCGGTTACCAACCCGAGCAATACGTGGTGATCGCTGCGAGCTCCATACTGGTGGGCGCCATCGCCATCCGGACCGCGCTAGCCGCCTGCCGAGGACAGTTGCTTCCGAGCCAGCCGGCAACGTTAGACGCGCGAGGGCTCGCTGGATAACCCAGAGTGACGGGCTGGCGGCGACCGATGCTCTAAGGCCCAGTTAGAATCCTCCAGCGCGACCCGCTGCCTCGCGGCCTGCGAGTGCCACATCCACAGCCGCCCTGAGCGCAGGTACAACCTCTGCCTCGAACCAGGGGTTACGGGCTTGCCAACGAAAGTTCAGCGGCGAGGGGTGCACGAGCGGGAAGTGAGTTGGCATGAAGTCCCGCCACGCCGCAACCGTGTCGGTCAGTCGTGCGCCCGATGTTTGCTGAAGGTAATGGCGTTGAGCATAGGAGCCGATGAGGATCGTTAGCTCGACCCGGGGGAGTTGCCCGAGAATCGGCGGATGCCATTTGTCGGCCAAACCCCGGCGGGGCGGCAGGTCGCCGTGGGCACCCTTTCCCGGGAAGAAGAAGTCCATCGGCAACAGGGCGAAGCTGCCAGAGTCGTAGAAGGTCGCGTCGTCAACGCCTAGCCATCGACGTAGTGTCGCGCCGCTGGGGTCGTTCCACGGCACACCACTGCGCTGCGCCCGCAGCCCCGGAGCTTGACCGACGACCAGGACACGTGCTTCAGGATCAGCCGTGTACAGCGGCCTGTAACCAAGTTTGGCTGCCCACTCGTTGTCAGGGTGGTTGGTTATCTCAGTCCGGATGCGTCTCAACGCATCCAGTGCATCACTACGGGCTGTGGCCTGCAACGGCCTCCGCACAGACGCGATCATCTCGCCGGGGCTGGGCACCATCGTCGACGCAGTGGCCTGCATCTTGGACAATCCTCCTCACCGCCGATCACCATGCTGGGATGAGTGTCCCATAATGGTCTGCGTGAAGGTCGCCAGGCGTCAGAGCGCTCTCCAGCAAAGGCGACACCACGGCCGAGCTGACAACGAAAGGAAGCATCATGAGCCAGGTGCAACTCATCGCCCGCCACACCATCGCCGCCGGGAACGAGGATCAGGTCTACAGCCTCATCGACAAACTCGTTGCGGCAGCGCGCACGGAGCCCGGCAACGTCGCGTTCGATGTCTATCGCAAGAGCGACGACGCCCGCAGCTACGTGCTGCTGGAGCGCTACACCTCTCGCGATGCGCTGGCCGCCCACCGCGACGCCCAACACTTCAAGGACTACCTGCTCGACCAGATCGTGCCCCTGCTGGAGAGCCGGATCATCGAGGAATACGACGTTCCCGACTGAGCGCCGCCGTACCTCCGAGAGCCGTTCCCACGTCAATCTGAGAGGGAAGACGATGAACCTCAACGAACTGCACCAGCAGCAGCAGCCGCTGCTCCTACCCAACGCGTGGGACGTCGGCTCCGCTATCGCATTCGCCGACGCCGGGTTTCCGGCCATCGGCACCACCAGTTTCGGCGTCGGCGCCGTGCTCGGTCATCCCGATGGCGCTCGCGCCAGCCGCGCGGCCACCGCCGCGCTCGTCCGCGCCCTGGCCGCACTGCCGGTGCTCGTGTCGGCCGACATCGAGGACGGCTACAGCGACGACCCGGAAGAGGTGGCCCGTTTCGTCAAGGATCTCGCTGCCGACGGTGTCAACGTCGAGGACAGCACCAACGATCACCTGATCGATCCGGGCTCACACGCCGGGAAGGTGGAGCAGATCAAGCGTGTCAACCCAGGTACCTTCGTCAACGCCCGCATCGACAATTACTGGCTCAGGCAAGACGCGCACATCGAGGCCGTGCTCGCCAAAGCCAAGCAGTACGTCGACGCCGGGGCTGATGGAATCTTCATCCCTGGGGTGACCATCCCAGACGAGATCCGCGTGGTCACCGCGGGGGTGTCTGTGCCGGTCAACACCCTGGCCGTAGCCGACATGACACTGAGCCAGCTCGCTGGTCTCGGCGTTCGCCGAGTCAGCACAGGCTCACTGCCCTACCGCGCCGCCGTCGACGCCGGCGTTGCGGTCGCCACCGGGTTGCGCGACGGTGGCATACCGCCGGCTGCCACCGCCTACCCGATCGCCCAGGCACGTCTCCAGAAGTACTCGTCGTGAATCACCCAACGCCGGCAGATGTCAGACGAGGAGTGTCGAGGCCCCTGGGACGTAAGCCAAGGGCCATCGACACGTACCATTTTTCACTAGGGCTCTAGCGCTACTCGTCGCGCAGCCGGGACGACCGCCGCAGCCGACCATCCGCTATTTCGATGTTGTCTGATTCTTCGTGGCCGCTCGGCGGGTAGCCGTGGCCTTGGAAGTGGGCTGCTTCGCGCCCGACGATGACGGCTTCGTGTTGGTAACCCGGCGGCGTGGCCGCGGCGGCTGCACACCATCAACCGCGAAGGAGTACACGTATTCCAGGGCGGCGTCTAGCGCGTCCCGTAGGGGCTTCACATCACGCTTGGTTTGGCTGATGAGCGACCCGCCTTGATGGGCCGCCATCAGGACCGAGGCCAGAACGTCAGGTTTGGCGTCCGTCCGAAGAACGCCCCGGCGGCGCATCGCAGCCAGCCCGGAACGCATCACCGCCGCCCAGCGGTCATAGCCGGCGGCCAGATCGGCTCGCATCCGGGCGTCGGATTCAGCCAATTCAGCCGCTAGGGAGCCAAACGAGCAACCGCCCTGGAGATCCAAGGCCACGGCCTTCTCGATGTTGAGGTCAGCCCAGAGGCGGAGAGCCTCCAAGCTGTCGAGCTTACCGAGCCGGGGCTGGGTGTGAAATTCGAGGATGGCATCGAGCTGGTAGCCGATGACAGCGTGCACCAAGCTGCGCTTGTCCTGGAAGTAGTGAGTCATCTGCGACCCGCTCACTTCGGCTGCGCGGCGCACATCGTCGATGGCCGTGCCGGCGACGCCGCGCTCGAAGATGAGGACTGCTGCGGCCTCGATGATCCGGGCGCGCGTGGCACGCCCCTTGGGGGTCAAGGAAAGGCCGGTAGCGGCCTCCAGCTCCTCAGCGGTTGCTGTGGACGTCGATGACATCGTGAGTTGTCCTGCCCAGTGTGCGCGTGTTCGGTGGTGGGTTGGCGTTCTCAAAATACTAGCTGCTCGTTCGATCGCATCGCGGTAAGCGAGCTTGGCCAACGACTTGACCGCGACGACGCTTCGTCAAGCCCCGCATTACGCTGGGCGCCATGCGACCGTTCCAGCTACCCGCCCCGCCGGAAGAACGCGCCGAGGAAGATGACTTATGTCTGCTGCCGATCCGACAACAAGCAGCTCTGGTCCGGGCGCGGGAAGTATCGGCGACAGAACTGGTCGCGCTCCACCTACGCCGTATCGCCTCCGTGAATCCCTCCGTGAACGCGATCGTCACTCTCGATGCCGACCGTGCCATGGCCGAAGCAGCTATGGCGGACGCCGCGATCGCTCGTGGCGAGGCCATCGGTCCTCTGCATGGCGTGCCGGCAGCGATAAAGGACACGCATGACGTGGCTGGAATGCGGACCAGCCAGGGGTCTCCGCTGTACATCAACCACATAGCGGAGCGCGATGAGTTGGTCGTCGCGCGCATCCGCGCGGCCGGCGCCATCGTGCTGGGCAAGACGAACGTTCCAGAGTTCTCAATGGGTGGGCATACGGACAACACTCTGTTCGGGCCGACCCGCAATCCCTACGGGCTCGCCCTGTCCGCCGGCGGATCGTCGGGAGGCTCGGCTGCAGCCCTAGCCACCGGCATGGCTGCCATCTGCGAGGGATCAGACCTGGGTGGATCGCTGCGTGGACCGGCGTCGTTCTGCAACGTAGTCGGACTGCGCCCATCTCCCGGGCGTGTGCCTGAGATCCCCACAGCATTTGGATGGCAGCCGCTGTTCGTTACCGGTCCCATGGGGCGGACGGTCGACGATGCCGCGATGCTGCTGTCGGTCATCGCCGGACCCCACCCCGGCAGTCCGCTGGGACTAGACCACGATCCTGCGATATTCGCCGCCATCGAGCCGGCGGACCTCAAGGGACTACGGGTTGCTTGGGCGCCAGACCTAGGCGGAATGGTCGACATCGACCCCCAAGTCCGCAGCGTCATGGCCTCCCAGGTCAACTCATTCCTGGATCTGGGCTGCATCGTCGAGGTAGCAAGCATCGACTTCGACGTCGCCGATGAAGCCTTCCGCACCCTGCGCGCGTGGACATTGGCATACCTGCT
>JAOPUY010000040.1 GCA_025963265.1 Frankiales bacterium
CCACCTGCTGCTGGCGACGATGGACGGGATCGCGGACGGGTCGTTGACGCCGGTGCCGCAGTCGACCGAGGGGGTGTCGCTGGCCCCGAAATTGACGGTGGCCGACGCCGAGATCCGGTTCGACCAACCGGCCGTGGCCATCGATCGCCGGATCCGGGCCTGCACGCCGGCCCCGGGCGCGTGGGCCGGCTTCCGCGGCGATCGGCTCAAGCTCGGCCCCGTCTCGATCACGCCCGAACCAGCCGAGTCGGGCGAACTGGGAGGCCCGCCACTGGCGCCGGGAGAACTCCGCGTCGCCAAAGCCAGCGTCGCGGTCGGCACCCTGACCGCTGAGCTGGCGCTCGGGCAGGTCCAGCCGCCGGGCAAGAAACCGATGGCCGCGGCCGACTGGGCTCGGGGTCTGCGACTGGAATCAGGTGAGCGGCTTGGCTGACCCGGCCCAGCGGGCGGATTCGGCGCGGCTCATCGCCCATCGCACCCTGCAAGCGGTCTCCGAGGACGAGGCCTACGCGAACCTGGTCTTGCCGCGGCTGCTGAACGAGGCCCGGCTGAGCCCGCGCGACGCCGCCTTGGCCACCGAGCTCGCCTACGGCACCCTGCGGGCCAGCGGGACCCTGGACGAGGTCATCCGGGCCTGCTCCAGCCGCGAGTTGAGCGACATCGAGACCGGCGTGTTGAACGCCCTGCGGCTGGGCGCCTACCAGCTGCTCAAGACTCGAATCCCAGCCCACGCCGCCGTGGCGACGACGGTCGACCTGCTGCGCGCGACCGGCAACGCGCGCGCAGCCGGCTTCGGCAACGCCATTCTGCGCAAGGTCAGCCAGCACGATTACGACGAGTGGTGCGCGCGAATCTCCGCCGGCGCCTCGGAGTTGGGCGAGCTGGCGGTGCGACACGCGCATCCGGGCTGGATCGTCGGCGCGTTCGCCGACGCGTTGGCCGCCGAAGGCCGGGTGGACGAGCTGGCCGACGCGCTGGCCGCCGATGACGAGCGTCCGGTCACCCACCTGGTCGGCTGGCCCGATCGCATCACCCAGTCCGAGCTGATCGAGCAGTCCGGCGGTGCGGCGGGGCCGTACTCGCCCTACGCCGTCCGGCTGACCGAGGGCGGCGAGCCCGGCGGTTTCCCGGCCGTGGCCGAGCGCCAGGCCGGCGTCCAGGACGAGGGCAGCCAACTCTGCGCGATCGCGCTGGCCAGCCTGCCGCTGATCGGCGCCGACGAGCGATGGCTCGACCTGTGCGCCGGACCCGGGGGCAAGGCCGCGCTGCTGGCCGCCTTGGCGCGGCAGCGGGGCGCCGCGCTGACCGCGAACGAGTTGCACCCGCACCGAGCCGAACTCATCGCGCGGGCGACCGAGGGCTGGGACGTCGCGGTGAAGGTCGGCGACGCGCGCCGCTATCAGGTCGAGGAGCTCGGCCAGTTCGACCGGATCCTGCTCGATGCGCCGTGCACCGGCCTCGGCGCGTTACGGCGCCGTCCGGAGGCGCGCTGGCGAAAGGGACCCGACGACCTGGCCGAGTTGAGCCGGCTGCAGGCTGAGCTGATCGACGCGGCCGTCCGGCTCGTGCGGCCGGGCGGAGTGATCGGCTACGTCACGTGCTCGCCGCACCCCGCCGAGACCCTCGACCAGATTCGGGACGCGTTGAAACGCCACCCCGACGTGGCCGCCCTCGACGCGCGGACGGCGTTCGCCACGGTCCCGGAGCTGGTCGACGCGCCCACGGTTCAACTCTGGCCGCACCGCAACGGCACGGACGCCATGTTCTTCGCCGCCCTGCGCAAACTGGCGTGAGTTCTGCCCGGGGCATAGCGCACCCTAGACTTTCTCAGGTGCCCGCCTCGATGCCCGAACCGATGATCGCGCCCAGCATCCTGTCGGCCGACTTCGCTCACCTCGCCGATGCGGCCGACTCGGTCGCGCGGGCGGATTGGCTGCACGTCGACGTGATGGACAACCACTTCGTCCCCAACTTGACGATCGGCCTGCCGGTCGTCAAGAGCTTGCACCGCGCGAGCGACCTGCCGCTGGACTGCCATCTGATGATCGATGACCCCGACCGTTGGGCACCCGGCTACGCCGAGGCCGGGGCGGCCAACGTCACCTTCCACGTCGAGGCCGCGGCCGACCCGGTTCAGACCGCCCGCGCGATCCGAGCGGCCGGCGCGTTCGCCGGTCTGTCGCTGAAGCCGGGCACGCCCCTTGAGCCCTATCTGGAATTGCTGAGCGAGTTCGACACGCTGCTCATCATGTCGGTCGAGCCGGGTTTCGGCGGTCAAAGCTTCATCCCCGCCGTGCTGTCGAAAGTGCGCACGGCGCGAGCCCACGTCAAGTCCGGCCACCTGCGGCTGTTCATCGAGATCGACGGCGGCATCACCGACGACACCATCGGCCAGGCGGCCGAGGCCGGAGTCGACGTGTTCGTCGCCGGGTCGGCGGTCTACGGCGATGGCGATCCGGCCGCCGCGGTGGAACGGTTGCGCGACCTCGCCCGAGCCGGCATGGCGCTGTCGGCCCATGGCTGAGCAGGACGAGCCGATCGCCGCCCCAGGCCGCGGCGAGGAGCCGACGGCCGCCGAACTGGCGGCCATGGAGCGGGCCGCCGCCCTGGCCTGGGACTCGGCGGGTCGCACCAGCCCCAACCCGCCGGTCGGAGCCGTCATCCTCGACGTCGACGGTCACCGCGTCGGTGAGGGCGCGACCCAGCCCGCCGGGCTCGAGCACGCCGAGGTGATGGCGCTGCGCCAAGCCGGTCGCGCCGCACTGGGCGGGACGGCGGTCGTCACGCTGGAGCCGTGCAACCACCAGGGCCGCACCGGCCCGTGCAGCGAGGCCCTGATCGAGGCGGGGGTGGCCCGGGTCGTCTTCGCGGTCCCCGACCCGAACCCCCGCGCGGCCGGCGGCGCCCAACGGCTCAGCGAGGCCGGTGTCAGCGTCCTCGGGTCGGTCGGACAGGCCGAGGTCGCCCGCGCCGCGATCGGTCCCTGGCTGTTCGCGGTCAGCCAGTCCCGGCCGTTCGTGACCTGGAAATTCGCCGGCACCTTGGACGGCCGCAGCTCAGCCCCGGACGGAACCTCCAAGTGGATCACCAACGCCGTGTCGCGGGCCGACGTGCACGCGCTGCGCGATCGGGTGGACGCCATCGTCGTCGGGAGCGGGACCGTCCTGGTCGATGACCCGCAGCTGACGGTGCGCGGGGTGCGCGGCGCCGCTGACGGGGAACTCGTGGCGCGCCAGCCGCTGCGGGTGGTGCTCGACCGGCGCCACCGGGTGCCGGCCGACGCCCAGATCTTCGACGACGCCGCGGAGACCATCCGGCTCGACACCGCCGTGCCCCGCTTCGCGCTGAAGGCCCTCTATGACCGGGGCGTGCGGCACGTCTTGCTCGAGGGCGGTGCGACGTTGGCCGGCGCGTTCCTCGAGGCGCGCCTGATCGACGAGGTCGTCGGCTACCTGGCGCCGACGCTGCTCGGGGCCGGAAGCGCCGTCCTGCGCGGCGCCGGCATCACCACGATGTCCGAGGCCGTCACACTGGACGTGTCGGAGGTCGCCCGGATGGGTGACGACGTGAAGATCGTCGGTCGCCCGCGCTGGGCGTCGGGCCAGGAGGAGTAGTCATGTTCACCGGCATTGTCGAGGAGCTCGGCGAGGTCCGCTCCCTGCGCAGCCACGGCGATTCCGCCGTGCTGACCATCCGGGCGCGCCTGGTCGCCGCCGACGTCAAGCACGGCGCGTCGATCTCGGTGAACGGCGTCTGCCTCACGGTGGTCGGCCAGCGTCCGGTCGAACCCGGCGGCCAGTCCGCCGAGGGCGGCCTCACCGATCTAGACTTCGACGTGATGGGCGAGACCCTCAAGCGGAGCGTCATCGGCTCGCTGGCCCCGCAGGACACCGTCAACCTCGAGCGAGCGGCCCGGGTCGACGGCCGGCTGGACGGGCACATCGTGCAGGGTCACGTGGACGGCACGGGAGTCGTGCAAAGTCGGCACGCTGGCACTGAGTGGGAATCCTTCCGATTCGGGATGCCTTTAGACATCGCGCGGTATGTGGCCGAGAAGGGGTCGATTGCCGTCCACGGAGTCTCCTTGACGGTGTCCGCGGTCGGCGAGGACTACTTCGAGGTCGGACTGATCCCCGAGACGCTGCGCGCGACCAATCTCGGGCAGAAGCAGGTTGGCGACAAGGTCAATCTGGAGGTGGATGTGCTGGCCAAGTACACCGAGCGCTTGCTCGGGCATCCAGCTGGGTCCGGAGGACTGGGCGGGCTGGGTGAGCAGGGTGCGGACGCACAACGATCGAACGGTGGCAGCTGAGGACATGTTGGATCCGGTAGAAAAGGCGATCGAGGCCATCGCGGCCGGCCGAGCGGTGGTGGTGGTCGACGACGAGGATCGCGAGAACGAGGGCGATCTGATCTTCGCCGCCGAGCTGGCGACGCCCGAGTTGGTGTCGTTCATGGTCCGCTACACCTCCGGCTACATCTGCGTGCCGATGACCGAGGCTGAGGCCGACCGACTCGACCTGCCGCCGATGTTCCGGGTGAACCAGGATCGCCGAGGCACCGCCTACGCCGTGACCGTCGACGCTCGCGAGGGCATCACCACCGGAATCTCGGCCACCGACCGCTCGCGAACCATCAAGTTGCTCGCTGATCCGACCACCTCCTCGACCGATCTGGCCCGGCCGGGTCACATCGTGCCGCTGCGGGCCAAGGACGGCGGCGTGCTGCGTCGCCCCGGCCACACCGAAGCGGCGGTCGACCTGGCCGTGCTGGCTGGCCTGCGACCGGTCGGCGTGCTGTGCGAGGTCGTCAGCGAGAAGGACCCCTCGGGCATGG
>JAOPUY010000049.1 GCA_025963265.1 Frankiales bacterium
AGCTCGTCGCCCGCCATCGCGCGCTGCAGAACGAGCTGACCCAGGAGCAATCCCGGATGGTCGGCGAGCGCCGGCTGGCCGCGATCGTGCGCAACTCGGTCGACGTCGTGGCCGTCTGCGACCTTGACTCGACCATCACCTTCATCACGCCCTCCGTGCGCTCGGTTCTCGGCGCCGAGGCCGAATCCCTCATCGGACAGCGCTATGACAGCCTCGTCCACCCCGAGGACGTCTCGCTGTTCGTGCAGCGGATCGCCAGTCTGCGCAACGGCGAAGAGCACCCGTTGCGGCTCCGGATGCGCGCCGCCGACGGCCGCACCCTGACCGTCGAGGGGACGGCCGCCAACCTGCTGGCCGACGCCGCGCTCAACGGGATCGTGCTGACCGTCCGCGACATCACCGACCGCGTCGAGTTGGAGAACCGGCTGAGCCATCAGGCCTTCCACGACTCGCTCACCGGGCTGGCCAACCGCCAGCTGTTCTCCGACCGGCTCAGCCACGCCCTCGAGCGCCGCAGCGGCGCGCCCCGGGTGCACATCGTGATGTTCTGCGACCTCGACGACTTCAAGAACATCAACGACAGCCTCGGGCACGGCATCGGCGACCAAGTGCTGTCCGCGGTGTCCCAGCGGTTGCGCGCGCTCGTGCGCGTCGGTGACACGGCGGCCCGGCTGGGCGGTGACGAGTTCGCCGTCCTGATGGAGTCCACCGACATGGCCGAGGCCGAGCAGGTCGCCGAGCGGATGCTGGCCGCGCTGATCGAGCCGGTGACGGTCGAGGGCCGGGCCATCACGGTCCGAGCCAGCATCGGTCTGGCCGCGGCCATCCCGGGCGAGATGACCACCGAGGAAGCCCTGCGCAACGCCGACGTGGCGATGTACCTGGCCAAGGACCGCGGCAAGGCGGCCGTGGCCCGGTACGAGTCGCGTCTGCACGAGGAGGCCTTGGAACGGCTCGAGCTGCGCTCGGAACTGCAGCGCGCACTGCGCCAAGACGAGCTCGTCCTGCACTACCAGCCGACCATCGATCTCAAGACCGGCGCCATCGCCGGCTTCGAGGCCCTAGTGCGCTGGGAGCACCCGCGGCGCGGCTTCATGCCGCCCGGGCTGTTCATCCCGATGGCCGAGGAGACCGGGCTCATCGTCCCGCTCGGCAGTTGGGTGCTGCGAGCCGCGTGCCGCGCCGGCGCCGGCATGCAGCAGGGTCAGCAACGTCCGAGCATGGCCGTCAACGTCGCGTCCCAGCAGCTGGCTCAGGCCGGGTTCATCGACGAGGTCGTGGCGGCGCTGGCCGAGTCGGGCCTGCCGCCGGACCGGCTGACCTTGGAGATCACCGAGAGCGTCGTGTTGAAAGACCTCGACCTGATGGCGGCGCGGCTGGTGACCTTGCGCGGCCTCGGAGTCCGCATCGCGATCGACGACTTCGGAACCGGCTACAGCTCCTTGGCCTACCTCAGCCAACTGCCGCTGGACATCCTCAAAGTGGACAAGTCCTTCATCGACCGGGTCGCCCGCGACGAGCAGGACGCGTCCGTCGCCCGGGCGATCCTGGCCATGAGCGCCAGCATGAACCTCACGACCGTGGCCGAGGGGGTCGAGGACCTCGACCAGGCCGACTGGCTGAGCGGAACCGAGTGCACCTACGGACAGGGCTATCTCTGGTCCAAACCGGTCGGGTTGGACGAGGCGCGCGCCCTGCTCCAGCGCTTTGCCGCGCAGCCGAGCGGCGCGGGCCGCAGCCTGGCCGGCGCGCCCGGCCAGCGTCGCGGCTGAGGCGCTCGAGGCTGAACCGGAGTACTGCCGCAAGGCCTCAACTCTGGCCGCGGCAGGCCGATACGTAAGGCGAAGGCGGACCCAAGGATGGGTCCTGACAGCACACCATGGATGGATCCCAATGATACTTCTGCGTCGGCTAGGCGGACCGTTATTCGCCTTGAATCCGGACCTCATCGAGCGCGCTGAGGCGACCCCGGACACCGTCGAGACGATGGTCAATGGGAACAAGTACCTCATCTGCGAAGAGCTGACCGAGCTCACCGAGCTGATCCGCGACCACCGCGCCCGCATCATCTCCATCGCTGAGACGCTGGCCTTGCAACCGCCGGCCCCGCCGGCGCCCCGCCCCGGCGGCGCGCCTGCGCCCCGGCTGCAGGATGTCTCGCACACCGACAATCCCGTGGTCCCGATTCGTCATCGGGAAGCCTGATGGATCCCGCACTGCTCATCGGCGTCGTGATGGCCCTGGTGGCCATCGTCGGATCGGTGAGCATGGAAGGCGGCAACATCGCCTCGATCTTCCTGCCCGCGCCCATGGTCCTGGTGTTCCTGGGAACCATCGGAGTGGCGATCGCCGGCGGCGTCATGCGCGACGCGAAGTCGCTGCCCAAGCAGATCATCCGGGCCGCCAAGACCAAGGTCACCAGCCCGGACGCCGCCGTCGAGATCCTGGTGACGCTGGCCGGGCGGGCCCGGCGCGAGGGACTGCTGGCGCTGGAGGAAGAGGTCAACAACGTCGAGGACGACTTCCTGCGGCGTGGGCTCCAATTGGCCATCGACGGCACTGACGCCGAGGAAGTCGCCATCATCCTGAGCGCCGAGGTCGACACCAAGCGCGCCGGCGACAAAGCCAGCGCCAAGCTCTTCTCCGACATGGGCGGCTACGCCCCGACGATCGGCATCATCGGCACCGTGCTCGGCCTGGTCAAGGTGCTGGGTCATCTGTCGGCCCCGGCCGAACTCGGCGCCGAGATCGCCAGCGCCTTCGTCGCCACCCTGTGGGGCGTGCTCAGCGCGAACGTCTTCTGGCTCCCGCTCGGCAGCCGCCTCAAGCGGTTGTCGCAAGCCGAGTGCGAGCAGATGGAGATCGTCATCGAAGGCATCCTGTCGATCCAGGCCGGGGCCAACCCGCGACTGGTCGAGCAGAAGCTGCAAAGCCTGATCCCGCAGGACATGCAAAAGCCCGCTGAGAAGGACGTGGCCTGATGAGCGCGACCGCGGCTCGCGGCCGCAAGCGCGGCGGGCACGAGGAGGAGCACGAGAACAGCGAGCGGTGGATGGTCACCTACGCCGACATGCTCACCCTGCTGCTGGTGCTGTTCATCGTGCTGTACGCGATCTCCTCGGTGAACACCTCCAAGTTCCAGGAGCTCAAGACCGGCTTGGCCTCGGCGTTTAAGAACGGCCAGCCTTCGGTGCTGATCGGCGGCAGCAGCGTGGTCGGGCACGACTCGATCACCCCGCCGCAAGCCAACTCCGCGAATGCGGCGGCGGCCGCCGCCGCGGCCGCCGCGAAGGCGGCCGCGGCCAAGGAGGTCGAGCAGTTCAAGAAGATCGAGGAGTCCATCCAGTCCTCGCTGAACACGATCGGCCTGGGCAACGCCGCGCGTTACTCGATCGACCAACGCGGGCTGGTGGTCACCGTCGTCACCGACGACCTGGTGTTCGCCGGCAACAGCGCGACCCTAGAGGCGCAAGGACAGAAAGTCATCAACGCCGTCGCCGCGCCCTTGAAGGGTCTGACCAACAACATCCAGGTCGACGGGCACACCAACCAGGAAAACGTCAGCACCGCCCCTTACCCGACCGGGTGGGAGTTGTCCTCGGCTCGGGCCTCAGCGGTGGTCGAGTACCTCATCGCCCATCAAGGCCTGCCCGCGAGCCGGTTGAGCGCGGTCGGATTCTCTGACCAGCACCCGCTTATCGCGCCCAGCGACCCGCGCTCGACGATCCTCAACCGACGGGTCGACATCGTCGTCCTGTCCAAGCTCCCCGCCGGCATCAGCACCGCGCTGCCGGCCGGCGGGACCGGGGGCTGATCGCGATGAACAAGTCCCCAATGGCACTTCAACCGACCAGATCACCGAAGAGCGCACCGTGCGCTCTCGACACAAGCGGGGTGGACCGATGAGCCCAACAACAGAAGCGCCGAGCCGGATTGCCGGCGGAGTCTCTGGTTCTAAAGGCGGGTCCACTCAGGGTAAGGGCGCAGCCGAGGACGAGAACGGGGGCGGCAAGAAGAAATCCAAGAAGATGAAGCTTGCCGTCCTCGTCCTCGTGCTGCTGCTCGCCATCGTCGGCGCCAAGGAGACCGTCCTGAAGAAAAAGCCGCCGGCGCCCGGCTCGGCCGCGGCCATCGCGGCCGCCAAGCCGGTGCCCGGACCGATGATCCCGCTGACCGAACAGACCTTGAACCTGGCCGACGGCGCGTTCCTTCGGGTGATCGTTGTGATCGTCACCACCAAGGGGACCAGCGCCGCCCTCGATGTGACCGAGGGGAACCAGGCCGTGATCGACCAGTTCAGCAACCTGCCCGAGTCCGCGCTGACCGGGTTAGCCAACCGCAACAAGGCCCGCAAGCAGCTGGTCACCCGATTGGAGAAGCTCTACCCGAAGAAAATCCTCGACGTGACGTTCAACGAGTTCGTGATGCAGAGCTGACCGGCGATAGAGCTCGCTCCCACGCAATGTCAAGCAGTTAGCCGAGATCGACTCAGGTCTGCCCGTTAGCCGCCGAACAGTGTCCATGTGACACAGAACGGTGGCCTTGAGGCGAGCTCGCGATCTGGGCTGCTCCGCAGCAACGGGCCGTCCGTGGTGTCGAACTATGACTTCAAGCGACCGACCAAACTCTCCCGCGATCACACTCGGGCGTTGCAGATCAGCTTTGAGACTTTCGCGCGCCGGTTGAGCACCCAGCTGACCACCGGCTTGCGCCAAGTCTCGCAGGTCAAACTGGTGGCGATCGAACAGCAGACCTATGAGGAGTACATCGCCGGGCTGGCCCAGACGACGATTCTGTCCGTCCTCGACCTGGATCCGCTGCCCGGCAGCGGGATCTTCGAATTCTCGGTGCCGACCGCGCTGGCCTGTGTCGACTACCTGCTCGGCGGCCCCGGCGGCGAGCAGCCGACCCGCGCCCTCACCGACCTGGAGACGCCGCTGCTGCGCGACGTCGTCGAGCAGATGCTCGGCGTGCTGCGCTATGCGCTCGAGGCAACCGGGATCGTGCCGACCTTCAACGCCATGGAGTACACCCCGCAGTTCCTGCAGGCGGCCAACCCGAGCGACATCTTCGTCGTCGGCTCCTTCGAGATGCAGGTCGGCAACCAGCTGTGCCTGGCCACGCTGTGCCTGCCGCTGAGCTCGATCATGCCGCGTTTGCAAACCAAAACCGACCGCCGCGCATCGACCGCCCTAGAGCACCAGGCGCTGGCCCACACAGCCGAGAAGGTCCGCAGCGCCCTGATCGGCGCG
>JAOPUY010000079.1 GCA_025963265.1 Frankiales bacterium
GAATGTGAGCACGTTGCCGCCCGGCGCCGTCGCGTCGCCGAAGCCGAGGTTGTCGCAGGCGACGAAGATCCAGCCACGGGAGACATGCCACCCGGCCTGCCCGCCGCCCGAGCTGCCGGGCAGGTCGAAGGAGTAGTACCCCCGGCTGTAGCCACCGCCCGGAAAGCCGAAGCAGACCACCGGCCGGTCGCTGAGCTCGCTCGCCTCCGGCAGGAAGACGGTCGCGGTCGTGTGCGCTGGAATCGAAAGACCAGCGGTCTCCGTGACGTCTATGACGAGTTCGATCGGCTCCATCGTGGTTTCTCGATTCCTTGACGCGATAGGGGTCAACGCTCACCGGCTGGCAACAGCTGACACAGCATGGCACGCAGTGCCAGGCCCGGCAATATATCGCCGCCGTCGGTCTATCGACGCAGGCCGGGCCCGCTGGGCGGCGGATCGGTCAGCGCCACCCGCAGGACGCCGATCGCGTCAGCCACCAGCGGACGACGGTCGCCGCCGTTGAGCAGGGTCTGCTCCGACACCGAGCTGAGCACGCCCACGACCACCGCGGCCAGTAGCTGCGGGTTGACCTCCTCGGGCCAGCGCGCCCGCGCCGCCTCCGCCACCATGATCCGCAGGCCGGCGTGGACCGCCCCGTCTATGTAGCTCAGCAGCGGCGGCAGGCTGTTGCTGATCTTCACCCAGGTCCAGAACGCGCTCTCGACCTCCTCGTCCCACTCGGCGGCCGCTTGCAGCATGGCCTGCAGCGGCGGGTCCTCGGGCGACTGGCGCGCGATGGCCCGCGGCAGGAACTCGGCCGAGCGGAGCGCGAAGCTGATCAGGACCTGCTCTTTGGAGGGGAAGTACCGGTAGAAGGTCCGCACCGAGAAGCCGACGGCGACCGCGATGTCCTCGACCGACACGCTGGTGTAGCCGCGGCTGAGGAACTGGCCGATGGCCGCATCGATGATGGTGTTGCGGGCAGCGTCTCGTCGGCCGATCGCCACGGCAGATTGAAAAGAGGTCACCGGCTCGCCAATCGCACTCGGGTTGATGGCGAGAGGTTAACAACCACTGGTTTCCGGCGTAAACCGGAGCGGGCGGCTTCGGGCTCGGCTCGGCGCCGGCGACCGAGCTTGGCGCTCTAGCCGAGCACCGGGCCGGACCGCACCGAACGACGGCTGAACCCGCACTGCCGCCAACTCCGCAAACCGGATGAAAGCCGCGCTAGCGTTACCGCGAGGTTCCCGCGCCGATTCTTTTTAGTCACGAACTTTCCAAACCGCTTAATTACGAGTGAAATCTTCGCTAGATTTAGCGAATGTCAGACATGGGAGCACTCGCACACACCGCCCTTCGCCGTGGCCATCAGCTTCAGGGCCGCCTTCAACTGCGCGGGACAACCGTCTCCGGCACCGCGCCCAATGCCTTGATCGATGCGGTGCGGGCCGCGGCCATCCCGCGCCCGTCCGGACCCGAACGGCAATGGATCGAGCGTATTGAGCTGATGCGCAAGCTCATGCTGACCTCGCCGCAGCCGCTGTCGATCACCGACTTCGGGGCCGGCAAGGAGCACAAGTTCGACACCGGCGACACCATGACGCGCAACGTCTCGGTGCGGACGCTGGCCGACATGACCAAGTCGAGCAAGAAGCCGCACTGGGCCTACCTGCTGTTCCGAATCGTTCGCGCGCTGAAGCCTGAATCCTGCCTGGAGCTGGGGGCCTGCGTCGGCATCTCGGCCGCCTATCAGTCGGCCGCGCTCGAGCTCAACGGCCGCGGAAAGCTGGTGACCCTCGAAGGCGCCGATGTGCTGGCCGCGCGATCTGAGCGCACGCTGGAGGAGCTCGGGCTCGACCAGCGGGCCTCGGTCCGGCTCGGCCCGTTCGCCGACACCCTGGAGAGCGCGCTGACCGACCTGGCGCCGTTGGACTACGCCTTCATCGACGGCAACCACATCGAGTCGGCGACGATCGAGTACATGGAGAAGATGCTGCCGCGGGTCTCCTCGGAGGCCATCCTGGTCTTCGACGACATCTACTGGTCGGAGGGCATGCGCCGGGCCTGGAAGACGGTCGCCGCCGACGAGCGGTTCGCGTTGACCCTCGACATGGGGACGATCGGCTTCGGCGTCGTGAGCGCCTCCTCCAACGAGCGCCAATCGCTCGTGTTGCCCTCCTACTGAGGCCCAAACGCACAAAGCGGCCCTGCACTCGAGCTAGTCGAGTGCAGGGCCGCTGTGGTGAGCGCTAGCTCAGATGGCGCGAACGTTCTCCGCCTGCGGGCCCTTCTGGCCCTGCGTGACGTCGAATTCGACCTTCTGGTTCTCATCGAGGCTGCGGTAGCCGTCAGAGGCGATGGCCGAGTAGTGGACGAAAACGTCCGCAGTGCCATCTTCGGGAGCGATGAAGCCAAATCCCTTTTCGGAGTTGAACCACTTCACGGTGCCTTGCGTCATGCCAGTTCCTTTACTTCTTAGGTCGGGGGCCGCACGCGCGGCTCCCGGGTCACTCACCGGAGGTACAACCATTCCCGGCAGGACCGAAAAGGAAGAGACAACCGGTCGCCAGGCTCGCAAGAAGCGGATCCTCGCGATTCTGTCAGGGCGACCAAGGTAAACGTACCAAGTCTCGTCGATCCGACCCAGACGGCGGCCGAGGTTTTTCCAATGAAGACCGACTAGGTACGGAACAAAAGCCCCAAACCTTCCAAATTCAAACGTGATTTGCATCACATGTCAGTGACCGCATCCCACAATCCCCAGTCGAGCCCGGTGGGAGCGTCCACGGTCGAGCCGGACAGCCCCATCCACAGCGTCCGCTCCCGCCCGATCCGACGAGGCAGGCTGACCGTGCCACCGGCGCCCGGGATCAACCCGAGCGCGACCTCGGGCAGAAAGGCCCGGGTGTCTGGACTGGCGACCACTCGGTGCACGTAGGCCGGCAGCTCGATGCCCGCGCCGATACACCAGCCGTGCAGGTAGGCCGTGGTTCGCTCCGCCAACTGCGAGAGCACCAGGCCGGCCGATTGCGAGGTCCGCACCAGGTGGGAGAACGCCGTGTCCGACCGAGTGCCGAACTCGGCCAAGTCGCCGCCGCTGCAGAAGTTCTCCCCCGCGCCCCGCAGCTCGATCTGGTCCAGGCCGGGATCGTCGGCCGCGACCAGCAGCGCCTCGACCAGGCTGTCGCGCATCGCGGCGTTGAAGGCGTTGCGGCGCGCGGGCCGGTTCAACGTGACGGTGAGCGTGTCGCCGCAACGTTCGGTCAGCACGACCGGTTCGGCGTCGGCGACCGGCGTCGACCCGCGGCGGGTCTGCAGCCAGCGCTCGAAGTCGGCCCCCGACTGAAGCGTGGAGTACACCAGCGATTCGGCGATCAACGCCTGGCCGATCGAGAGCCCGTCCGACATCCGCAGCAGCTGGGCGAAGGTGGCCGACGGCCCGGGCGCGGCAGTGATCTGCCCGACCAGCTGGGCCAGAACGGCGTCCAGGCCGCCGGCCTCGCCGGCGGGAACGCCCACCCAGGGGCGCGGCGGGCGCTGCTGCGCGCACAGCAGGACGTCCAGCCGCGGCGCGGGGGGCAGCGTCTCGGCTCGGCTGACGCCGATCACGACCGCAGGCAGCCCGTCGGGCACGGGCGAGGACTGGCGCTGGGCCAACGCCGGCCCGTCACGATCCAGATCGATGACCAGGTAGGGCTGGCCGGCCAGCGGTCCGAGGTCGGCGATGGCCGCGCCGTAACGCGCTCGTTCGAGCACCGCCAGCGGATCTTGCGCGATCAGCAACGACTCAACCCCTCGTCGGTGAAACAGGGCAAAAGTGTAGCGTCCAGCAGCTATGGACCCTCGGCCTTCCGCGCGCTCAGCGAGCGCGGCCCCGCTGAGCCCGGCCGAGTCCTGCCCCCTGCTGGAGTGGGCCGGTTCCGGCCTGATGCTGCTGACCGGCCGGGCGGGCGGACCG
>JAOPUY010000080.1 GCA_025963265.1 Frankiales bacterium
TCACCGGCACCCGTCCGCGGATCCCCGATTTCGTGAAGCTGGCCGACGCGCTGGGTTGCGTCGGGTTGCGATGCGAGAGCAAGGGCGACGTCGACGCCGTCATCGAGAAGGCCATGTCCATCAACGACCAGCCCGTCGTGGTCGACTTCACGGTCGGCGCCGACGCGATGGTCTGGCCGATGGTCGCGGCCGGGGCTTCCAACGACGAGATCAGCGCCGCGCGCGGGGTCCGTCCCAACTTCGACGCGGGGGACTGAACTCTCATGTCCGTTCACACTTTGTCCGTGCTGGTGGAGAACAAGCCCGGCGTGCTGGCCCGCGTCGCCGGTTTGTTCTCCCGTCGCGGATTCAACATCGAGTCGCTCGCCGTCGGCCCGACCGAGCACGCGGAGATCTCCCGCATCACCATCGTCGTCTCGGTCGAAGGCAACGCCCTCGAGCAGGTGACCAAGCAGCTCAACAAGCTCATCAACGTGCTCAAGATCGTCGAGCTGGAGCCCGGAAACGCGATCCAGCGCGAGCTCATGCTGGTCAAGGTCCGGGCCGATGAGACCACCCGTCGCGGCGTGGTCGAGACGGTCGAGCTGTTCAAGGCCAAGGTCGTCGACGTCGGGCCGGAGTCGCTGACCGTCGAGGTCGTCGGCCCGCCGGCCAAACTGGCCGCGGTGCTGCGGATGCTCGAGCCTTACGGCATCCGCGAGATCGTCCAGTCGGGCATGGTCGCGCTGGGCCGCGGTCCGCGCTCGATGACTCAGGCGGCGCTGCGAGCGGTCGAGCGGAACGCGGTGTGAGGAGCGGCCGACGATGACCGCCCAGCGCCGAACCCAGCACTAACAACGAGGGAAAGTGCCGATTGCCAACCGGGCGTCGGCGTGACGAGAGGGAACGCCAGCACATGGCCGTGGAGATGTTTTACGATGACGACGCCGATCTGACGATCGTGCAAGGGCGCAAGGTCGCTGTCCTCGGATTCGGCAGTCAGGGCCACGCGCACGCGCTGAGCCTGCGCGACTCCGGCGTCGACGTGCGCGTCGGGCTTCCCGAGGGCTCCAAGAGCCGGGCGAAGGCCGAAGAGGCGGGCCTGCGGGTGCTCACGCCCTCAGAGGCCTCGGCCGAGGCCGACCTCATCATGGTCCTGGCCCCCGATCACAAGCAGCGGGCGCTCTACACCGAGTCGATCGAGCCGCACCTCAAGGACGGCGACGCGCTGTTCTTCGGCCACGGCTTCAACATTCGCTTCGGCTACATCAAGCCGCCGGCCAATGTCGATGTCGCCATGGTCGCCCCCAAGGGCCCGGGCCACCTCGTGCGGCGTGAGTTCGTCGACGGCAAGGGCGTCCCGGTGCTGATCGCGGTCGAGCAGGACGCGACCGGCACCGCCCAGGCGCTGGCCCTGTCCTACGCCAAGGGCATCGGCGGCACCCGCGCCGGCGCGATCAAGACCACCTTCACCGAGGAGACCGAGACCGACCTCTTCGGCGAGCAGGCCGTGCTGTGCGGCGGCGCGTCCCAGCTGGTGATGTACGGCTTCGAGGTGCTGACCGAGGCGGGCTACGCCCCCGAGATCGCCTACTTCGAGTGCCTGCACGAGCTGAAGCTGATCGTCGACCTGATGTATGAGGGCGGCATCGCCAAGCAGCGCTGGTCGGTGTCGGACACGGCCGAGTACGGCGACTACGTCTCGGGTCCCCGCGTCATCGACGCCCACGTGAAGGACAACATGCGGGCCGTGCTGGCCGACGTGCAGAGCGGAGCCTTCGCCGCCCGTTTCATCGCCGATCAGGACGCCGGCGCGCCGGAGTTCAAGGCGTTGCGGGCCAAGGGCGAGCAGCACCCGATCGAGGAGACCGGGCGCAAGCTGCGGGGCCTGATGAGCTGGGTCAACGCCGACTCCGACACGGACTACACCGAAGGCCAAGTAGCCCGATGAAAACCGAAGGATCGCAGGGCCGCCCACGGCCCGAGGACCGGGCCGAGCGCGGAGCCGAGAAATGAAACTCGCGGTGGTCCCCGGTGACGGCATCGGGATCGAGGTGACCGAGCAGGCCCTGCTCGTCCTCGACTCGGTGCTGCCGGGCGTGGAGAAGACTCACTACGAGCTGGGCGCGGGACTGTGGCACCGCACCGGAGAGACGCTGCCCGACTCCGTGCTCGAGGAGATCCGTCAGCACGACGCGATCCTGCTCGGCGCGGTCGGCGACCCGTCCGTCCCCTCCGGTGTGCTCGAGCGCGGCCTGCTGCTGCGGCTGCGCTTCGAGCTCGACCACTACGTCAACCTGCGGCCGTCCAAGCTTTACGCCGGCGTCGCCTCGCCGCTGGCCGGCGACCCGCAGATCGACTTCGTGGTCTACCGCGAGGGAACTGAGGGGCCCTACACCGGCAACGGCGGCGTGCTTCGCCGCGCGACGCCGCACGAGGTCGCGACCGAAGTCAGCGTGAACACCGCCTTCGGCGTCGAGCGGGTGGTGCGGGCCGCCTTCGACGGCGCGATGAAGCGGCCGCGCAAGCACGTGACCCTGGTGCACAAGAACAACGTGCTCGTCTACGCCGGCGATCTGTGGACGCGAATCGTGGCCCAAGTGGCCGAGGAGTATCCGGAGATCACGGTCGCCTACAACCACGTGGACGCGGCGACCATCTACCTGGTCACCGACCCCGGACGCTACGACGTGATCGTGACCGACAACCTGTTCGGCGACATCATCACCGACCTGGCCGGCGCGGTCTCGGGCGGAATCGGTCTGGCCGCCAGCGGCAACGTCAACCCGACCCGCACCACGCCGTCGATGTTCGAGCCGGTGCACGGCTCGGCCCCGGACATCGCCGGGCAGGGCAAAGCCGACCCCACCGCGGCGATTCTGTCGGCGGCGCTGCTGTTGTCGCACCTCGGCCACGACGAGCAAGCGGCCAAGATCACCGAGGCGGTTGAGGCCGACATCTACGCTCGGGATCAGCGCAACCCCGGCACGACGGGCGAGATCGGCGCGCGGATCGCGTCCGCCGTCCAGTAGTCCGTCGTCCACGCGGCCGCGCCGGCGCCCTGATTGCTCAGGGGCCGGCGCACCGCGACCCAGGGAAGAGGTAGTGCCATGCTGACCGACGAGTTCCACGTCTTCGACACGACGTTGCGTGACGGCGCCCAGCGCGAGGGCATCAGCTACTCAGTGGCTTACAAGCTCGCTGTCGCGCGGCTGCTCGACTCCCTGGTCGTCGGCTTCATCGAGGGCGGTTGTCCCGGCGCCGTGCCTAGGACTCCGAGTTCTTCGCCCGCGCCGCCGCCGGCGAGCTGTAACTGCGGC
>JAOPUY010000198.1 GCA_025963265.1 Frankiales bacterium
GGTGCGACGGTCAGCCCGCCAACGATTTCATCCATGTGGACGATTTTGAGCGCTCACCACTCGGTTCTGCGCCACGATTCCGTCCAGATGGACGATTTTGCGCGGCCGGCGGTGCGCGACGGTCGACCCGCCGCGGTAGCCCCGAACCGCTACGACGGCGGGGCCGTGAGCAGTTCGACCACTGCGTCGGCGGTGTCGACGACGGTGACCAGCCGTCGATCGGCCGGGGCCATGAAGCCGCTCGCCAACGCGTGATCCAGCAACTCGACCAGCGGCTGATAGAAGCCGTCGACGTCGAGCACGATGATCGGCTTGTCGTGAAACCCCAGCTGGGCCCAGGTCAGCACCTCGAAGAACTCCTCCATGGTGCCCAAGCCGCCCGGCAGGACCACGAACGCCGCGGAGAGCTCGTGCATCAGCGCCTTGCGCTCGTGCATGGTCGCGACCACATGCAGCTCGGTGAGGTCGCGCCGGCCGGCCTCTCGGTCGAATAGGGCCTGCGGAATCACGCCCACCGCCTCACCCCCGGCGGCCAACACGGCATTGGACACCGCCCCCATGATGCCTACGCCGCCGGCGCCGAAGACCAGGCCGAGCCCCGCGCCAGCCAGCGCGGCGCCCAGCTCGGAGGCCAAGCGGCTGTACTTCTCCGAGTTTCCCGAGCTGGCCCCGCAGAAGACGCATACCCGACGAGAAGTCATGGCGAAGATCCTGCCAGCCAAGGTTTCACCTCCTCGGGACCGGGGCGGCAACGTCCCGGTCGCCCGATCCAATACGCCCGTTTTACTTGGTAGTTGAGCTATTGACGTATTGCTGGGATGCGCAAGTTTGTTCGGGCTTGTGCAGCTCTCTTGGGCTAGGCATAGTGCGCTCTTAGCGGGCTAACAATGTCCCGTGCATCGGCCCTCAAAAAGGTGCAAATGCGGATCACAACGGCTGTGTCCTGTCCCCACATTGGAGGAACGCAACGTATGTCCCAAGCCAAATCTCGCCTCATCGGCGCCGCGGTCGGAGCGACCGTGCTCGCCACCGTCTGTCAGCTCACCGGACTGAGTCCCGCGGCCGCCGCGCCCCCCGGCGTCAGCGCGACCCCCGCCAGCCCGGCCAGTCCCGCTAGCCCCAGCGAGTCGGTCATCGTGGTGCTGCGCGATCAACTCCCATCGACGCCGCCCGACTCCGCCCACGTCAGCGCCCGGCGATCCCAGGCCACCAGCGATCAGAACTCGGTGCTGTCGGCCCTGAGCGGCGCCAAGCCGACCAAGCTGACTCACTACGCCGTGGCCAATGCGTTCTCGGCCACCCTGACCTCCGCTCAGGCGGCCCAACTGGCCGCCAATCCGGCCGTCGCCGCGGTGGTCCCCAACACGACCGTCACCCCGACCAGCCCGGCCACCGCCCCGGCGTCGACCGCGCCCACCCCGAACGTCGCGACCCCGTCCCCTGGTTCGACCAACGCTGCCGGCACCTGCCCGACGAACCCGGCCAAGCCGCTGCTCGAACCCGAGGCCCTCACCGACACGAACACCGCCTCCGACAACCCGAAGGCCAAGACGGCCCAGCAGCTCGTCACCGGCGCCGGCGTCAAGGTCGCCTACATCGCGGACGGCATCGATCCCGACAGCCCGGACTTCGTCCGTCCGAATGGCCAGAAGGTCATCATCGACTACAAGGCGTTCTCGGCTGACGGACCCGCGCCCGAAGACGGCGGCGCCGAGGCGTTTGGCGACGCGTCGTCCATCGCCGCCCAGGGCCTGGTCTCCCACGACTTGTCCACGTTCGTGAACCCGGCCTACAAACTTCCGAAGGGCTGCAACATCCGGATCCTCGGCATGTCACCCGGCGCCAGCATCATCGCGCTGAAGAGCGACCTGTTCACGTCCTCGATCTTGCAGGCCATCGACTACGCCGTCACCGTCGATCACACCGACGTGCTCAACGAGTCCTTCGGCGGCGACCCGACGCCGGACCGCAGCAGCCGCGACGCGATCAGCCTGTTCAACGACATGGCGGTCAAGGCCGGCGTAACCGTGACCGTCTCCTCCGGCGACGCCGGTGTCACCAACACCGTGGGCTCGCCGGCCACCGACCCCAACGTGATCTCGGTCGGAGCCACCACAACCTCGCGCGGCTACGCCCAGACCGGTTACGGCGCGTTCAAGTTCTCCAACGGCAAGTGGCTCAACGACGAGATCTCGTCGCTGTCCTCCGCCGGCATCACCAACAGCGGCACCACCATCGACCTCAGCGCGCCCGGCGAGGCCGGCTGGGCGGTGTGCGAGGTCAGCAGCCCAGAATGCGCGAACTACAACGGCGGCACCTCCGACATCCAACTCTTCGGCGGCACCAGCCAGTCGGCGCCGCTGACCGCCGGCGCGGCCGCGCTGGTCATTCAGGCCTACCGCAAGACCCACGGCGGCGCCTCGCCGTCGCCGAGCCTGGTCAAGACGCTCTTGACGAGCACGGCCAAGGATCTGGGCCTGCCAGCTCAGGAACAGGGCGCCGGTTTGCTTGACTCGCGCGCGGCCGTCGAGGCGGCGCTCACCTACCCGGGCGCCACGGCGAGCGCGCCGGCCGGGGTCAGCTCGAACATCACGCTGTCGACCAACCAGCTCGATCTGGCGGCCAACCCGGGCGCGAGCACGACGTCCACTGTGACGGTTCGCAACGTCGGCACCAAGCCCGTGACGGTCTCCGCCGGCACGCGCAGCTACGTCACGATCGCGCAATCCACCAAGACCACCACGATCAACGCCAAGTCCGGTCCGACTTTCCCGTACGCCACCACCGGAGCTCCCTGGGTCTACAAGAAGGTGACATTCACCGTCCCGGCCGGCACCGACCGTCTCTCGGCCGCGATGATCTGGAATGGCGCGGCCAGGTTGGTCAGCGGGAGCCCGGTCACCCCCGTGGTCCGGCTGACCGTGCTGGCACCCGACGGGACCTACGTGGCCAACTCCCGTCCGCAAGGCGCGTCAGTCTCGGCCAACTACGCCAACCTCGACGTGCGTCAGCCCGCAGCCGGGACTTGGACGGCCATTCTGTACACGTTGGGCGGCCCCTCCGGCTACACCGGCGCCGTCGCCCTGCAGACGACCTCGGAGCGCGCCGTGCCCCGCGGTTCGGTCAGCCCGGCCCTGCTGCATCTCAACCCGGGTCAGGCCAAGCCGGTCACGGTCCGCCTGGCCGTGCCAAGCAGCGGCGGTGACACCGCCGAGGCGATCACCTTCGCCACCTCGAGCGGGCACCAGACCTCGGTGCCAGCGGTGCTGCGAGCCATCGTCCCGACGTCCTCGGGGACCGGCACCTTCACCGGTCAGATCGTGGGCGGCAACGCGCGCGGCTCGGCCAGCGGCTCCTACGCCTACGCCTTCGACGTGCCCACGGGCCGCGCCGACCTCAGCGTCGGCGTCAAGCTGGCCGACGACCCGGGCGACCTGCTGGCCGGGTACCTAGTCGACCCGAACGGCGAGACCCAGTCCATCGGCACAAACGCCCAGTTCGACGCCGACGGCGACATCACCGGGCAGGGCTTGGGCCTGCAGCTCACCGCCGCGACTCCCATCCCGGGACGATGGCGGGTGATCATCGTGCTGCAAACCCCGGTGACCGGAAACCAGTTCGTGCAGGGTTTCACCGGCAAGATCCAGTTCAACCGGAGCCTGGTGCGGACAAAGGGGCTGCCGGCCTCGAGCAAGACAGTGCTGAAGGCCGGCCGGGCGGTGACCGCCACGGTTCGGGTGACCAACACCGGAATCGCGCCGATCAACGTCCAGACCGACGCTCGGACGAGCAGCCTGAGCACCGTGCAACTCGCGCCCTTGTTCGGCTCGAGCACGGTGGATCTGCTGGACCCGACGACCGAGCCGTCCTACCTCGTACCGCCCGGCACGAGAAAGCTGACGGTCGCGGCGTCATCTTCGCTGCCGGCCCAAGTCGAGCTGAGTAACTACAGCGGGGGAATCGACGTGGTCGGCGATTTGAAGTCGGCTCAGCACGGAAGCACCCTCTCCACCGCGTCCGTGAGCGAGCAAAGCGACACCGTGGGCCAGGGCTTCTGGTTCACCAACGTCGAGGAGATCGGCGCGTTCGGGGTCGAGGGCGCACCGCCGGGGACGGCGAACTTGGTCGCCAGCGTGCTCACCCCCGGCTTCGACCAGGCGGTGACCTCATCGACCGGCGATCCGTACCTGATTGGCTTTGATCTCACCGCCGATCTGGGCACTCCGGTGATCATCGCCCCCGGCAAGTCGGCGACGGTGACCATCAAGATCGTGCCGAAGGGCGCCAAGGGCAGCGTGGTCAAGGGAAGCTTGAACATCGTGACGCCGCAGTACGGCGTCGGGGCCGTCGTCACCAGCGGCGACGTGCTGGCCACGATCCCGTACAGCTACAAGATCGGCTAGTCCCACTAGCCCAACGTGCGTTAGGAGGTCCCGGGTTCGCCGTCTGAGCCCGGGACCTCCTGCCGCAAACGCGCGGACGGCGCCGACGGCGCGGACGCAGACCAGGTCAGTCAGCCGGATCCAGGTCGTCCGTGCTGCTCGCCGTTGAGCAGGCCGAGCTGCCGGGCTCGCATCAACGTGTCCTCGCGAGTGGCCGTGTTGAGCTTGCGGTACAGCCCGGCCATCTGGGTCTTCACCGTGTTGAGCGAGACGTACAGCGAGGCGGCGATCCGCTGCCGCGACGCGGTGGACTCCAGCGCGAGCAGCAGCGAGTGCTCCCGCTTGGTCAGCGTGATGATGGTCAGCCGCTCGGGGTAGATCGGAGCTTGCGCGGCCAGCAGCGCCTGCGCCGGATCATCCAGCTGCTGGCCGGTCATGGCGAGCAGATCCTCGCGGTCGGACTCGGGCACGGTGGCGAAGGCGGCCAGCATCTGCGTCGCGCTGAAGATATCGAGCGCCTCGCGCATCAGCACGGCGGCGTCGGCGTGGTCGCCCATCCGCAGCGCCGCCACCGCCTTGAGCAGCAGCAGCTCCAGCCGATCTCGCGGCGGCACATGCCGGCCGGCCGTCGCCTCGGCGGCGATACTACGGGCATTGGCGTACTCCCCCGACAGCAACTGAATCCGGGCCAGCGGAACCGCCAGACTGGGGCCCTGGGCCGGATGGGCGGCGAGCAGGTACTGCGCTCGCTGCCCAAACCCGGCGGCAATCAACAGGTCGGCCCGCGCCCGCATTAGCAGCCGGGAGGACGCCCCGTAGGCCGGTGGCGGCTCATGAGCGGCCTGCGCGTAGTCCAGGTTGGCCAGCGCGGTGGCCGGCGCCTCGAAGTGCAGGCCGTAGGCCGCGTGGGCGACCGCGGTGAACGCCCACAGCTCGGAGGCGGCGCTGCCCTCGCCCAACCGCTCGAGCTGCTCGGCCGCGCCGGGCTCATCGAGCTGGTCGACCCGCATCAGCGTCTGAGCCACCCGGGCGCCGATTCCGGTCAGGAAATCGGCCCACGTCCCGCCGAGCTGATACTCCTGATAGCGCTGCACCCACAG
>JAOPUY010000097.1 GCA_025963265.1 Frankiales bacterium
GAGGACGAGGCCCGAGCGCTGTACGAGGAATTCCCGGTCCCCGGCGCCGGGCGGCCGCTGTTCCAGGCCGCGTCCGCCAACTTCCAGCCCGGCAGCGAGGCCTCGGTCGACTCACAGAACCCGCAGCGCGGCCCGATGAAGCTGCTCTCGGGCGAGTTGGACCACACGGTCCCCTGGGCCATCGCCAACGCCTCCTTCAAAAAGCAGCAACGCAACCCCTCCTTCACCGCCATCGAGGAGATCCCCGGACGCGGCCACTCGCTGGTGATCGATCACGGCTGGGAGCAGGTCGCCGCCATCGCGCTGAGTTTCATCGACTCGCACCGGGTGAGCTGACCGCGCGGCAACGCCGCGACTGCGATCATGCACAGATGCCGATGCCCGCACGCCCACCGCCGGGTCGAAGCGCGCCGTGACGGCGCTGCGGGAATCCGACTACCGGCTCGTGCTCGACGCGCTCCGGTCGGTCGACCGCGCCGACGGGCCGGACGATTTCGCCGTGGCGGCGATGAGCGCGGTGCGCCGACTCGTCCCGTGCGAGGTGGTGAGTTTCAACGAGGTCGATCCGGTCTCGGGCCGACTGGCCTATCTCACCGACCCGTCGGACTTTCCCGCCCCACCGGGCGGACCGGAGATCCTGGCCCGACTGTCCCAGCAAAATCCGCTCATCGAACACGTGCAGCGCACCGGCGACGGCTCCGCCCGCCGCTCCAGCGACTGCTGCTCGCTGGCCGAGTTCCGCTCCCGCGAGGTGTATCAGCGGCTGTACGGGCCGATGGGCATCGACTACCAGCTGTCGATCACGCTCCCGGCCCCACTGCCGACCGTCGTCGGGTTGGTCGCCAACCGGGCGAGTCGCGACTTCACCGACCGCGAGGTCGCGCTGTTCGACGCGCTGCGACCGCATCTGGCCCACACCTGGCGGATCGCCCGCGATCAAGAACGGCTGCGGACGATCCTCAAGGCGACGTCGGGGTCGAGCCGCGCCAGCCTGGGCGCGATCGTGCTCTCCGATCCGCCGAGTGAGCTGACGCCCGGTGCTCTGGTCAACCTCTACCGATTTTTCGGTCGACCGGGGCACGACGACCCGTTGCCGCCGCGGATCAGTCGCTGGCTGACTGAGTATCGTCGCCGCCCGCTGGCCAATCAGCCTGGGTACTGGCCAGACGCCCGGACCGCGGCCTCGCGGGCGCTGGAATTGTCGCGGCCGTTGATCGGCCGGCTGGGTGACGCTCGGGTGGCCGCCCGGCTGCTTCCCGCCGGCGACGGCCACGCCGAGTTATTGCTGATGCAAGCGGTGCCGGCGACTCCGGCCCGCCGAGATCTGCAGGCCTTGGGACTGAGCGACCGCGAGGCCGAGGTGCTTCGAGCCGTCGCCGACGGCCAGAGCAACGTCGCGGTCGCCGAGCAACTCGGCATCGGCTTGGAAACGGTGAAGACTCACCTGGTCCACGTCTACTCGAAGCTGGGCGTGACCGGACGAGTGCAGGCGGTGTCGCTGCTGGCCGAAATCCTCGCTCATCACGGAGAGAATCCCTCAGCCGAGGGATAGCCAGGACTTTGATCCTGGCTAATCATTGAACTAGCTGGCGATGGCGGCCTTCGGGGGGACGCCATCGCCACTTATTTGTTCTTGCGTCATGACGAGAGCACGCCCGCGTCTGGTAGGAGTCCGCTCCGCCCCGCGAAAGGCGTCATCAGATGCATCAGAATCCGCACGCCCAGATTCAGAAGCCGATCTCGCTCTCCGAGGTCGCCACGCGATTTGGGGTGAACGCGACCACCCTGGTCCGGTGGGGCGCCCAGGGCCGGGTCACCACGATCCGCAGCCTCAGCGGCCAGCGCCGGTACCGGGCTGAGGAGATTGAGCGCGCGTTGTCCTCGCATGCCCGATGACGGCCTCGGAGAACAATCCCCACCACCAAGCCAGCCCGCTGGACGAGGAGGCGTTGCTGCGCGGCGCCGTGCGAGCGGCCCGCCCGGGGCTGACGCGGGCGGCCGTCTCGGCCAGCTACCTCGGCGGCTCCAGCGAGCACTGGCGGCGATTTCTGCTGGCCCTGGCGCAACAACCCGAACAATGGGTGACCTGGTCAAGTCTCTACGCCGCCGTCGGGCGTTCGGATCGGCAATGCCGCGACATCGTGCACCGCGCCGAGCGGCGCGGCCGCGGCTGGCCGCCCTACGTCCGCGCCTATCGCTCGGGCTGGGCCGAGGGCGGGACGGTCGACTATTGGATGCCGGCAGAGGTGGCCGCGCTCGTCGTCCAGCTCGCCACCGCGCGGCCACCCGGTCGCGGGCCGGTGCTGCGGTCCTTGGCGGGCTAGGAAGCATCAGCAGTCATGGGTAGCGTTGACGATGGCCGCCCGCTCCCCTTTCGCAACGCGTCGCGGCTCAGTTCGACGGTCAGGAGCCTGCGATGACGAGTACCCGGATCGAGCACAGTTACGGCAATCCCGAGGCGCCGGTATGCATCACCGAGTTCGGCGATTTCGAATGCCCCTACTGCGCGGGCGCGGCGCCGGTGCTACGTCAGCTGATCGACTCATCCGACGGCCAAGTGCGCTTGATTTTCAAGAATTTCCCGCTCTTTGAGGTGCACCCGCACGCGCTCACCGCCGCCTTAGCCGCCGAATCGACCAGCTTCTCCGGAGGCGAGCAGGCGTTTTGGAAGATGCACGACAAGCTGTTCGTGCATCAATCGCGGCTGACCGACCCCGACTTGCGGCTCTACGCCAAGGGGGCCGGCGGCGATCCGGACCTGGCCACGGGCGCCGCCGCCCAGCAATTCGCGGCGATCGTGCAGGACGACTACGCCGCGGGCATCGCGGCCGGCGTCTCGGGCACGCCGGCCTTGTTCATCGACGGTGTGGCCTACGAGGGACGGATCGAGCTCGGCGCGCTGCGGCGCGCGGTCGGGTCCCCGGCCGGCGCTTCGGCCGCCATGGCCAATGCCGGCGGCTCAGGCGACGCCGCCGAGTCCCGGCGCCGACCATGGCAGCGGCGGTAGCGCCGAGGGCGCGGTCTCGCCCGCCGGCGAGCACAGCGGGGTCCGCTCGCCCATGACCCGCAGCACCCAGGCGCCGACGAGGGCGGCGACGAGCGAGCCAGACAGAATGCCGATCTTCGCGTCGTCGCGCAGGACCGGGTCGGTGAAGGCGAGATCGGTGATGAACAGCGAAATGGTGAAGCCGATCCCGGCCAGCACGGCGCCGCCGAAGAGGTGGCTGTAGCGCACCCGACCGGGCAGCACGCCCAGCCCCGTCCGCAGGGCCAACGTCGAGCCCGCCGTGATGCCGACCGCGTTTCCGAGGACCAATGCCAGGGCAACCCCCACCGTCACCGGTGAGTGCAGCGCCATCCGCAGGTTCGACGGGCCGAGCGAGACCCCCGCGTTCGCCAGGCCGAACGCCGGGATGACGAAGTAGGCCGACCAGGGATGCAACCAGACCTGCAGCCGCTGGTTGGCCGAGACGGTCGCCGCCGCGGCCAGCGAGGTCAGCCGGGCCCCCGCCGCTGACGGGTTCTCGACCAGCGCCCGTCCGAAGACGAACACCTCGCGCTGGCGTCCTTCCTCGGTCAACGTGGCCGGGATCAGCAAGCCGGCGAGCACTCCGGACAACGTCGGGTGGACGCCGGAGGCGTAAATCGCCGTCCACAAGGCCAGGACGAGGATCACGTACGGAGTCAGCCGCCACACGCCGAGCCAGCGCAGCACTAAGAAACCGCCCACGATCACCGCCGCGATCACCAGCGGGATCACCCGCACGTGGTCGGTGTAGAAGACGGCCATCACCGCGATCGCCCCGATGTCGTCGACGACCGCGAGCGCCAGCAGAAACAACCGCAGCTGATCGGGGCAGCGCGGACCGAACAACGCCAGCACGCCGAGCACGAAGGCGGTGTCGCTGGACATCACGATGCCCCAGCCGTGGGCGGCCGGCCCGCTGTGGTTGATGGCCAGGTAGATGGCGATCGGCAACAGCATGCCGCCGATCGCACCGCAGGCCGGGACGGTGATCGAGCGGCGGTCCCGGAGCTCCCCGGCGGTGACCTCGCGGCTGATTTCCAGGCCGAGGACGAGGAAGAACACGGCCATCGCCGCGTCGTTCACCATGTGCTGCAGATCCAGGTTGAGCCCCCAGTGCCCGACGTCGAGCCGCACTGGGGTCGCCCAGAAGCTGAAGTAGCTCGCCGAGACCGGTGAGTTCGCCCAGATCAAGGCCACCAGGGTCGCGCCGAGCAGGACCGCGGCGCTGCCGGCCTCGTTGGCGATGAAGCGGCGGGCCGCCGGGGTGACCTGGGGCGGGTTGAACCGAAGCCGGGGACCGGGACGCAAGATCGAAGTCACCCGCGTCTCCCCCAACCTTCGATCAAGTCCTAGGCGCTGGACTCTAGTGGCTGGGTGTCACAGCCGAGGAACCAACGCCGCTCGCGCTGGCCGGCCCGTCGATCGCCGCGTCCAGCAGCACTTCAGCGATCGCCCGGGCGGCGGCCGCCGCGCCGGGATCGCGGTCCATCCGGGCGCCCATGCCCGCGCCGTCGTAAAGCAGCACGAGCTGCCCGGCCAACCGCTCGGGATCCCGAGCTCCCGCCGCTGCGCCGAGATCGACGAACAAAGACCGGACCCAGGCGCGGTACTCGTCGGCCACGCCCACCACCGCGCTGCCGGGGCGGGCTTCCACGCTGGCGTTGGCGAAGGCGCAGCCGTGATAGCCCGGCTCGAGGAAGGACTCGCCGAGGACGTCGAAGACGCCCAGCAGCCGTTGACGCGGGTCGGAGTACCTCCGCAGCGCGACGGTGATGCGCTCGCTGCGGCGCTGGTGACGACGGGCGAGGTAGGCCCGCACGAGTTCTTCTTTGCTGCCGAAGGCGTTGTAGAGCGTCGCTTTAGCCACGCCGGCTCGTTCGATGACCCGGTCGATGCCGACGGTGTTGACGCCTTCCTCGTAGAACAGCTCGTCCGCCGCGTCGAGCAAGCGCTCGCGAGCGGAGAGCCGATCCGGGGTTGCGGTGACCATGACTTGACAGTAGCAGACAGATCTGTCTACTGTCAGAGGCCTGGCAGACAGATCTGTCTGTTCACTTGGCTGGACCGAGAGAAGCTCCGATGACCACACCGATCGTCTCGCCCGTCCGCTCGACTCGGCTTCGCGCCGGCTGGCTGCCGGCCCGCGCCGCCTTCTATCTGCAAGCCTCGATCATCGTGCTGCTGCTGGCCGCCTCGAGCGCGCCGACTCCCCTCTACGCCTCCTACCAGGCCGAGTGGGGCTTCTCGCCAATCACGACGACGGTCATCTTCGGGGTGTACGCGATGGCGGTGCTGGCCTCGTTGCTCACCGTGGGCTCGCTGTCGGACTACGTCGGGCGGCGCCCCGTGCTGCTGGGCGCGCTGGCCTTGCAGGCCGCCGCGATGCTCATCTTCGCCTGGGCCGACGGCGTGACCGTGCTGATGATCGGACGGGTCATCCAGGGCGTCTCGACCGGAGCCGCGGCGGGCGCGGTCGGCGCTGGCCTGCTGGACCTCAACAAGGCCAAGGGGACGGTCGCCAACGGCGTCGCCCCCATGATCGGGACCGGCACCGGCGCGTTGACCTCGGGCCTGCTCGTGCAGTTCCTGCCGTACCCCACGCACCTGGTTTACCTGGGGTTGCTGGTGGTCGTCGTCGGGCAGGCGGTCGGAGTGCTGTTGATGGCCGAGACCGCCTCACCCAAGGCGGGAGCGGCGGCCTCGCTGCGACCGGTGTTCACCATGCCGGCGGCCGCTCGGCGCCCGCTGCTCTTGGTCGTCCCCGCGCTGGTCGCGGTCTGGTCGCTGGCCGGGTTCTACGGATCGTTGGCGCCGAGCCTCATCCGCCAGATCGCCCACTCCGACTCCCATCTGCTCGGCGGCCTCGCCCTGTTCGCGCTGGCCGGCACGGGCGCGCTGAGCGTGCTGGTGCTGCGGGGCGCCGCGACCCGAGCGGTTCTGCTGCTCGGAACGGTGGCACTGTTGATCGGCGTCGGGCTCACACTGGTGGCCGTGGCCGACAGTTCGACCGCGCTGTTCTTTCTGGGCACCGTCATCGCCGGGGTTGGCTTCGGCGCTGGCTTCCAAGGCGCCGTCCGCAGCGTGCTGCCACTGGCTGAGCCGCACGAGCGGGCTGGTGTGCTGTCGAACGTCTACGTCGTCTGCTACCTCGCGATGGGGCTGCCCGCGGTCGTGGCCGGCTTCCTGGTGGTGCACGGCGGCGGCCTCATCGACACCGCCAAGCAGTACGGGGCCTACGTGATGGCGCTCGCGGCCCTAGCGCTGCTCGGCCTGCTGCTGGCCAAGCCCGACCGCGGCACCGCGGCCGCCGCGGCTACCTCGGCTGCCGCGGTCGACCCCGCGGATGACTCGGCCCGCGAAAGCGAGCAGGTTCCAGCCGCGGCCGGGCTGACGGGCGACGAGGTCCTCGTCGAAGCGGCCCGACGCGGCTGATTCGCCCGCACCCGCTCGGGTATCGTCTGTGTCGTTCGCGGGTGTAGTTCAATGGCAGAACATCAGCTTCCCAAGCTGACAGTGCGGGTTCGATTCCCGTCACCCGCTCAGATCACTGCAGAATCGTCCACCTGGACGATTCTGACGACAGCTCGGTCCCTGGACCCGACAATTTTGTCCGCCTGGACGAAATTGCGGACGAGGTCTCCGACCCCGCCGCTGACCTCGAGAAGTAGAGCCGGCCGTCATTCGGGCGGGTCTCGGGCGTCGCACTGCTATGACCAAGCTGATCCTCCCCGTCGATCCTCGACAGCGTGAGCGGAGTGACCTACGCGATCAGTCGGTTCCCCGGCAACGCTCACTCAACCCCCACCGCCAGCTCGTCACCCGTTCGAAGGCCAGACCGTCGACCGGCTTCCGCCCGGATATCGAGGGTCTACGAGCGGTCGCCGTACTGCTCGTGATCGCCGGCCATCTGAGCGGGTGGCCGCGCGGTGGCTTCGTCGGTGTCGACGTCTTCTTCGTAATCTCGGGCTACTTGATCACCGGGCTGCTGCTCAGGGAAGCCGAGCGCGCTGCCCGGGTTTCGCTGAAGAGCTTCTACGCCCGTCGGGCTCGGCGCATCTTGCCCGCCTCGCTTACCGTCCTGGCCGTGGCCGCCGTGGCAAATCAGGTGGCTTTCAGCGGCGCTCGGGTTCGTGAGGGCGTCAGCGCAATCTGGTGGGCGCTGGGATTTGCCGCGAACATCCACTTCGCCGACACCGGCACGGATTACTTCCAAGCCACTCGTCCGCCATCGCTCGTGCAGCACTTCTGGTCCCTCGCGGTCGAGGAGCAGTTCTATCTGGTCTGGCCGCTGGTCATCGTTCTCGTCGTGGCGCTCGTCGGTCGCCGCCGTGGACCAGCCGCGACCCGACGCGTCCTGTTTGTGCTCGCCCTCGCCGCCACGGCTGCCTCCTTCGCATACGCGGTCTCGCAGACCAAATCCGACCCCACGGCGGCGTACTTCTCCACCCCAGCACGCGCATGGGAGCTTGGCGTCGGGGCAGTGATCGCGAGCGCGCTGGCCCACTATCCGCAACGTGCCGGCCGATTAGGCTGGGGACGACCGAT
>JAOPUY010000622.1 GCA_025963265.1 Frankiales bacterium
TCGGCGTGCTCGCGGTCGTGCTGTTCATCGGCGCCGGCGTCGCCGCGCAGAACAACTGGCGCATCTGGCAGCTGTACTTGCACGGACAGTCCTTTGGCCAGACCGACCCTCAGTTCCACCGCGACATCTCCTTCTTCGCCTGGGACTATCCGGCCTACCGCACGCTGCTGGGCTTCGGCTTCGACGCCATCCTGTTCTCGCTGTTCCTCAGCTTGGCCGTGCATTACATCTTCGGCGCGTTCCGGATCGTGACGCCCGGACCGAAGCTGACCATCTCGGCCCGCCGCCACATCACCTTGCTGATCTTCTTCTTCATCGTGCTGAAGGCCTGCGCGTACTGGCTGGATCGCTACGGCCTGGTGTTCTCTGACCGCGGCAACGTCACCGGCGCCTCCTACACCGACGTGCACGCCAGCTTGCCGGCTAAGACGATCCTGTTCTGGATGGCGGTCTTGATCGCGCTGGCGGTGCTGGCCAGTCTGTGGACGAAGAGCGCGCAGATCGCGACGATCTCCTTCGTCGTGCTGCTGGTGCTCTCGATCGGCATCAACGGCATCTATCCCTTCGCGGTGCAGCAGCTCACGGTCAAGCCCAACGCCAGTCAGAAGGAAGCGCCCTACATCTCGCGCAACATCGCGGCGACTCGGCAGGCCTACGACATTCAGACCGACACCGATGGCGGGGACGTCACCTACACCCCCTACGCCAACGACGCGCCGGCCCCGCAATCCATCCTCAGCTCGGACACGGCGACGGTGGACAACATCCGGATCACCGACCCCAATGTCGTGAGCCCCACCTTTAGCAGCGTGCAGAAGATCAAGAACGTCTACGGATTCCCGGACAAGCTCGATGTCGACCGCTACACCAGCCCGACGACGAAGCAGACGTCGGACTACATCGTCGGCGTTCGCGAGCTCAAGGCCAGCAACCTCACCGGCGCCCAGACCAACTGGATCAGCGAGCACACGGTCTACACCCACGGTTATGGCTTCGTCGCCGGCCGCGCCGACGGTGACGTGAACCTGCCGAGTGACTTCGCCGAGGGCGGCATCCCGGAGTCCGGCTTCCTGAACGTCACGCAGCCGCAGGTCTACTACGGCGAGCTGGGCGTCAATTACTCGATCGTCGGCGGCAAAGGCCAGAACGAATACGACAGTAGTGACAAGACGTCGACCTATGCGGGGACGGGCGGGATCTCGCTAGGGAACGTCTTCACCCGGCTGGCCTTTGCCGTGAAGTACCAGCAGACGAACTTCATCCTCAACAACGCCGTCTCCGACAGCGGGGCGAAGATCATGTTCGACCGCGACCCGCGGGAACGGGTGCAGAAGGTCGCCCCCTTCCTGCAGGTCGACGGCGATCCCTATCCGGCCGTGGTCAACGGACGAATTGTCTGGATACTCGACGGCTACACGACGATCGCGAACTATCCCTACTCGGAGCGGCAGTCCCTATCGGGCTTGACGGCCGACTCGCTTTCGACGGAAAACCGCACGGCCGCCCAACCGAACAGCGAGATCAACTACATCCGCAACTCGGTCAAGGCCACGGTGGACGCCTACGACGGCACGGTCACGCTCTACCAGTGGGACCCCACTGATCCGGTGCTGAACAGCTGGATGAAGGTGTTCCCAGGGCTCGTCAAGCCCAAGGCCGATATCCCGACCGATGTGTTGGCCCATGTTCGCTACCCGCAGGACCTGTTCGAGGTCCAGCGCGGGCTGTTGCAGAAGTACCACGTGACGGACCCGGTGCAGTTCTACACGGGCGGTGACCAGTGGACGGTTCCGGATGACCCGACGTCGGCCACCAACGCGAATCAGCCGCCGTATTACGTGTTGGCCGGCGCCGATGCGGGGACGGGCAGCGCGGAGTATCAGCTGACCTCGCCAATGAAGGTGAACAACTCGCAGAACATGGCTGCCTTCATTTCGGTCGACTCCGAGGCCGGCCCGGACTATGGCAAGTTCACCGTGCTGACCTTGCCCTCGGGATCCACGATTCAGGGCCCGCAACAGGTCTATGCCCGTTTCAACTCCGAACCGGGGATCTCCGCCGATCTCTCACTGCTTAAACAGGGAGGGTCGACGGTCATTGAAGGCAACCTGCTGACCCTTCCGATCGGAAACACCTTCCTCTACGTGGAACCGCTCTACGTCCAGGGCGTCGGCAGCACTCCGTTCCCATTGCTGCAACGGGTGCTGGTGTCCTACAACGGACTGATCGGCTATGGGATCAGTCTGCCCAACGCGCTGAACAACCTGGTTCCTGCCGGTCAAGTCAAATCGCTCAGCGGCAACGGGACGACGAGTCCGCCCACTAGTTCGACGCCATCCTCCTCACCGCCGAGCACGTCCTCGCCGCCGACGACCTCGACCGCGCCCACGGTGGTTCCCTCTGACGTCAACTCGGTGCTGAGCCAACTCGACGTCGCGTTGGCCCAGTTGCAGGCTGCTTACAAGTCGGGCAACTTCACCGAGGTCGGAGTGGCTCAGAGCAAGATCCAACAGCTGACGGAGCAGTACTTGGCCGATCGCGGCTCGACCGCGACGCCCAAGCCGTCCACGACGCCCAAGCCGTCCGCGTCGCCGACCAAGTAGTCCGCGTCGCCGTCCGAACTGGTCTCAGTCGGGCGGCGACGCGGCCGGCCGCTGCGAGATTACGACGATAGGGACGGGCGATTTGGTTTGCGCGACGCGGCCGGGTAACGTGGTGTTTACCGACGCGGGGTGGAGCAGCTCGGTAGCTCGCTGGGCTCATAACCCAGAGGTCGCAGGTTCAAATCCTGTCCCCGCTACAAAGAAGGTTCACTAACTAAGGGCTCCAGCGCTTCGGCGTTGGAGCCCTTAGTCGTTCTCAATGCGCCTGACGTTGGTCCAGCCGCTCCAGCCCCGCTCTTCGAGAAGGTCCATGAGCCGACGGGCGGTCGGCAAGGACTCGACAAAGACGGAGTCGAGGAGCTCGGCAAGCTCGTCGGTCAAGCCCGAGTCTCCGGCCGACGGCGGAGCGGCGACCGATCGGGAAGCGGCCGCCGGGTCGTAACCGGGTTTGCCGGGCCCCGACCGGGTTATGCGATTTGGGCGACGCCTTTGATCGTGAACCAGATTCCGATTGCTAGCCCGAGCACGATGCCGACGACTCGGTTGTTA
>JAOPUY010000111.1 GCA_025963265.1 Frankiales bacterium
CGTGTTCGCCGACGACGCCTACCGGGTCCACCACCTCAGCGCGACCGACCGTGACACCGCGGTCAACTTCGTGGACCTCGCCCAGGCCGCCGGAAACCCCGACCGCGCCTTCGTCTTCGCCTCGACCAGCAAGGTCACCTTCGCCGGCGCCGGCCTCGGCTTCGTGGCCAGCAGCGTGGCCAACATCGCCGCGCTCTCGGCCTACCTCGGCGCCCTGTCGATCGGGCCCAACAAGATCGAGCAGCTTCGGCACGTCCGCTTCCTCAGCTCCTACCCGGGGGGCGTCGCCGGTCTGATGGCCGAGCACGCCGCGCTCATCGCTCCGAAATTCGCCGCCGTCGAGGAGATCCTCAGCGAGCGGCTGGGCGGCAGCGGACTGGCCACCTGGTCGACGCCCAAGGGCGGTTACTTCATCAGCCTGGACACCGCCCTGCCGATCGCGGACCGGGTGGTGGAACTGGCCGATCAAGCCGGCGTCAGCCTCACCCCGGCCGGTGCGACCTACCCCGAGGGCAAGGACCCGTCGAACAGCAACATCCGACTGGCGCCGACCCGCCCCGAGCTGGCCGAGGTGCGGCTGGCGATGGAGGTCGTCGCGACCTGCGTTCAGCTCGCCAGCGCCGAGTACCTCACGCCCGCAGGCTAGCGAACTCCGGGTTGCGCTGCAGGAACAGCTCGACGAACGAGCACGCCGGCTCCACCCGCTTGGACTGCGCGGCGATGTCCTCCAGCGCGTAACGGACGAGCTGGCCGGCCAGCCCGCGGCCGCCGAAGTCCGGCCGGGTCTCGGTGTGCGGGATCACCACGACGCCGCCTCGCTCGACGTAGTCGGCTAGCCCCACCAGCTCGGCCCCGACCCGCAGCTCATACCGGCCGGCCTCGGGGTTCTTGCTGATCGAGACGGCGTTGTCGGCCTCGGCAGCCATGGCCTGTCCTCTCCGTCGGTGCGGGTGCTGTCAGTGGCTCGGCAGCCGGACGGTCATCCGGGCCTTGGCCAGCACTGTCTCATCGTTCACCTTGGCCGTGAGGTCCAGGACCGCCTGTTGCGTCTCGGCGTCGACCGAGCGGACCTTTCCGGTCACGTCCAGGCGCGCGCTGGCGCCGTCGGCCACCACCACCGGGCGGGTGAAGCGCACCGAGTACTCGATGACCGAGCCGGGATCGCCCGTCCAGTCCGTGGCCACCCGGGCGACCAAGCCCATGGTCAGCATGCCGTGGGCGATCACGTTGTCCAGACCCACCTCGCGGGCGAAGGACTCACTCCAATGGATGGGGTTGAAGTCACCCGACGCGCCGGCGTACTTGACCATGTCCGCGCGCTCGATCTCGAAACTCTGCGGCGGCAACTCGAGACCGACCTCGGGCTGAGCGGCGGCGTGGCCGCCGGCGAGCTTCATCGGACCTGCTCGCTGGCCCGGGCGACCAGCATGGACGAGGCGGTGACCACGTGCTCGCCGTCCAGCGTCGTCACATCGCCGCGGGTCACCAGCATGTCGCTGCCGCCGATGGAGCGCACCGAGTCGATCGAGACCACCACCTGCAGCAGGTCGCCGGCCTGGATGGGCCGGCTGTAGGAAAAGCTCTGCTCGCCGTGCACGACCTTGGTGTAGTCCAGGCCGAGCTCGGGGTCGGCCACCACCGCCTCCGCGGCGCGCAGCGTCATCACGATCGGAAAGGTGGGCGGCGCGATAACGTCGGGGTAGCCGAGCTCACGCGCCGCCTCGGGGTCGCGGTAGAGCGGATTGTCATCGCCGAGCGCGGCGGCGAACTCGCGAATCTTCTCGCGGCTGACCTCATAAGGCTCGGTGGGCGGGTACACGCGGCCGGCGAAGGCGGGGTCGAGAGCCATGGTGAGCAGGCTAGCCGACTGCTGGGCGAGGCCGCCCGGAGACGACACTGGCCCCCACCGATTGCCGGTGGGGGCCAGTGCGAATTCTCGGACGACGAAGGTCCGCCAGCGTGGGTCAGCGGGTCTCGCGGTGCTCGGTGTGCTTGCCGCAGTTCGGGCAGAACTTCTTCAGATCCAAGCGATCCGGGTCGTTACGCCGGTTCTTCTTGGTGATGTAGTTGCGGTGCTTGCACTCCTGACACGCCAAGGTGATCTTCGGTCGAACGTCGGTGGCTGCCATGGGTCGTGCCTTTCGGTTAGTCGTGCGTTACATCGTGCGCAGTATCGAGGGCCGGACTTGAACCGGCGACACAGCGATTATGAGCCGCTTGCTCTACCAGGCTGAGCTACCCCGCCCCGTGAATGCCAACGCATCGGAGGATTCCGATGTTCCGGCAGACCAGAGCCCCCTTACGGAATCGAACCGTAGACCTTCTCCTTACCATGGAGACGCTCTGCCGACTGAGCTAAGGGGGCCAATTTCGGTGCTTCTAACGCCGGACGAACCTTACACGATCGCCTAGGGCCGAGCCGAATCGCCTGGGCTCTGCGCCATCCAGGCATGAAAATGCCTTGGTGATCGCACGGGGGAACGACCACCAAGGCCCTTCCAGTATGAACCCTGGGTAGTCGACCCGCAACCCCGTGCAACGTCTTTTGTCAAGATTTGATGTGACCTGGGTCACTGCTCGATCCCGGTCAAATCGTCCTTGCGTGGTGGCGGCTGTTGGGTTCGAACCAACGTAGGCATAGCCGGCAGATTTACAGTCTGCTCCCTTTGGCCACTCGGGCAAACCGCCGTGCAGCGCCGTCCTCGCGGGCGGTGCGCGGCACTGAGGTTACACGAACGGCCGGGCCCCACGTAGCCGGGCCACTCCTATAACGTCGTCAGCGAAACTGGAGCAGGCATCGCGAGCGGCCGTCGGCTGAGGCGCCCGCGAGCACCATCGTGAGGAGGCAGGAATCGTGGCTGACCCGTCGTTCGACGTCGTGTCCAAGATCGATCGCCAAGAGGCAGACAACGCGCTCAACCAGGCGGCCAAGGAGCTCTCGCAGCGCTTTGACTTCCGAGGGGTGAACGCCAGCATCGATTGGTCCGGCGAACTCGGGGTGGTGATCAAGGCCGACACCGAGGAACGGGCCGCGGCCGCTCTCGAGGTCTTCAAGGAGAAGCTCATCAAGCGGCAGATCTCGCTCAAGTCCCTGGACGCCGGCGAGCCCAAGCAGTCCGGAAAGCAGTACGTCATCACCTCCTCGTTGAAGCAAGGCATCGAGTCCGAGGTGGCTAAGAAGATCGCCAAGACGATCCGCGACGAGGGCTTCAAGGGCGTGCAGGCTCAGATCCAGGGGGAGCAGCTTCGGGTCAGCGGCAAGAAGCGGGACGATCTGCAGGCCATCCAGGCCCTGCTCCGGGCGGGCGACTTCGGCGTGGCCCTGCAGTTCGACAATTACCGCTAGTGAGCGCACTCAGAGGAGCAGCATGAAGGGCATCATCCTGGCCGGCGGATCGGGCACCCGGTTGCACCCGATCACCCGCGCGGTGAGCAAACAACTGCTCCCGGTCTATGACAAGCCGATGATCTACTACCCGCTCTCGGTCCTCATGCTGGCCGGCATCTCCGACATCCTGATCATCACCACCCCGCACGATCAGGAGCAGTTCATCCGACTGCTGGGCGACGGGTCCGACTTCGGGGTGAACCTGAGCTACGCGATCCAGCCCGAGCCGAACGGGCTGGCCGAGGCCTTCATCATCGGCCGCGCGCACGTCGGCGCGGACACGGCGGCGCTGGTGCTGGGCGACAACATCTTCTACGGCCACCTGCTCGGGCCGACGCTGGCTGACGCGGCCGGGCTCACCGCCGGCTGCCGGCTCTTCGGCTACCGGGTCAGCGATCCGGAGCGCTACGGCGTGGCCGAGGCCGATGAGAGCGGGCGGCTGCTGTCGATCGAAGAGAAGCCGACCCACCCCAAGTCTGACCTGGCCGTCACCGGCTTGTATTTTTACGACACCGACGTCTGCGACATCGCCGCGTCGCTCAAGCCCTCGCCGCGAGGCGAGCTTGAGATCACCGACCTGAACAACGTCTACGTCCAGCGCGGCACCGCCGAGCTGGTCGACCTCGGACGCGGGACAGCATGGCTGGACACCGGCACGCACGACTCGCTGCTGGAGGCCGGCCAGTTCGTCCAGGTGCTGGAGCACCGGCAGTCCGTCCGCATCGCCTGCCTAGAGGAGATCGCCTTGGCCAACGGTTGGATCGACGCTGAACACGCGATGGCCCTCGGCCAATCGCTGGCCAAGTCGGGGTACGGGCAATACGTCATGGACGTGGCCCGCCGGCACCAGTCCAAGCGCTGACATGGGCGCGATCGATCTGTTCCTCGAGCACAACGCCGAGTACGTCCAGGGCTTCCCCGGTCCGCGGCCGAAGGAGCCGTCGCTGCAGGTGGCGGTCCTAGCCTGCATGGACTCCCGGTTGGCCCTGTTCGGCGCCCTGGGCTTGGAGATCGGCCAGGCGCACCTGATCCGGAACGCCGGCGGACTGGCCACTCCGGACACCCTGCGCTCACTGGCCATCAGTCAGCGGATGCTCGGCACCCGCGAGGTGGCCGTCGTCCAGCACACCGACTGCGGCATGCTCAACTTCGACGACACCGCTTTCCGGGCTCGACTGCTGGCCGAGAGCGGGCACGAGCCGCCGTGGGACGTGCCCGGGTTCACCGACGTCGAGCAGAGCGTGCGGGACTCAGTCGGCCGCATCCGCGCCAGTGAGTGGTTGGAGCACCGGCACTCAGTGCGCGGGTTCGTCTTTGACGTGGGGACCGCCAAACTCACCGAGATCCACTAACGGGTCGACCCCAGTCACGCCTTGGACTCGAGTCGGTCCCGGGGCGGTTGGCAGGCCGGCGTCGCGCCAGGCCCGCAGGCCGCCGATCAAGTCGGTCGCCGGCACGCCGACCGAGACCAGCGCGGCCGCGGCCAGCGAGGACGTGTAACCCTCCCAGCAGACCACGATCCAGCGCTGCCCGCGACGCGCGCAGCTCAGTCGGGCGGCGGAGTCTGGGTGCAGCCGCCATTCCAGATGATTGCGCTCGACGATCAACGCGCCGGGGATCTCGCCCTCGGCCGCACGCTGCCAGGCCGGTCGGATGTCGACCAAGCGGGCGCCCGCGGCCAGCTCGGCCTGGGCCTGGTGCGGGTCGACTCGGCTCAGCTGAGACCGGGCGGCGCTCAGCAGCTCCTCGACCGAGCGGTAGAGCGGTGCCGGGTCCAGCAGCTCGGCGCTCATGCGGCGGGCGAGCGGGAGACGAGTCCGAGTTGCGCGTCCGGCTCCGGGTCCTCGGTGGCCAGCGTCACGATGCGGCGCAGTTCGCCGACGTCGGTCACGTCGTAGTAGTTCATCGAGGTCAGGGGCGGCGAGTAGGCGTGCACGCTGACCGCGGGCCGCTCGCCCAGATTGCGGACGTCGTGCACGTAGTGGGCGCCGAATCCCACGGCCGAACCGGCCGGGCGCGACTGCTCCAGCAGCGCCTCCGCGGCCTCGTCCGGCCGCCGCCGGCGAGCAGGCGCCGGACGATAGACGGCCTCGCTGAGCTCACCCGACAGCACGGTGAACGCGCCGCCCGAGCCGCCGTGGTCGTGCAGCTGAGTGCCCTGGCTGGGCAACCAGCTGATCAGCCAGACGTCGACTCGTTGATCGCGGTAGATGCGCTGATGCCAGCGTTCGGCCTCGCTGTACTCGACGTAGGGGTAGTAGCCGGCCGCGACTTCGGCCGCGATGAACCGGGTGAACTCGACGAGTTGCACCGGATCGAGCGCGGGCGCGATGGGGCTGGTGGGCGCGATGGGCGCGTGGACAGGGGCGTGGGGCAGACGCCGAATGGCGTTCATGAGGGCACTCCGGGCAAGGGCAACGATGGACGGGGCGGCAAAGCTGAGCGAACAGCTCAGCGCCAGGTACACCACTGGTCGAACGAGTCCGCCCGTCGAGACGTCCAAAAGGAGACCTGCCAGAACGGCGGCAGCTCGCGGCGCACGCGCCGGGGCCGAGGTTCGGAGGACATGGGATGAGTATTACCCGGATCCCCGCCAAAAGGCAATTTCTATGGGCGCTATAGAGATGATGGCTGAGAATTCAGCCGGCCCAGCGAAACGAAGCCATCAGCGAGTGGAAACGCCGCAGCAACTCCGGCTCGGCGGCGCCGCCGCAGGCGAATTCGACCAGCAGCGCGATCTCGCTGTGCGGGGCCGGCACGACGTAGCGAGCGCTGCCGGCGACCGCGTCGAATTCGATCAACTCGGCAACCGGGGAGCAACGCCCGGATCGCACGGTCGCCACCGGCTCGTCGACCAAGCCGACCGAGAAGACCGCGCTCCCCGAGGCGAACAGACCTGCGGCCATCGAGCCGACCAGCAGCGTGGAAAGGATCGCGACGAGCGGTGCGCCCGCGATCTCCTCGGGAACGCTGCCGTCGGCCGGGGTGGCTACCAGCCAGTCCCGGCAATCGAGTTCGAAAGCTGGCAATTGCGGCGCCGAGACCGTTCCCCGATCTTCGTCCACGAGTGCCTCCTCGGGTACCAAACGCGTCGCTCGCCGTGCTGTCATGGCGCAACTGCTAAACGGAATAGTTACTCCTGTCTCAACATTTGCGCCGCATCACGGGCCGACTATGTGAAGCGATCAACCAAATTCGTGGACCAATCTCGTCCAAATCCCCCAAAAAACCGATGCGGTCGACAAGCCGAGGAGGCCGGCGAGCACGGCGGCGCCACGCGCCCCACAGGAAACCGCATTTCCCCCGTAACATAAGAGGTTGGCAGCGTCGCCGCTGGATTCTGTAACTCGAGCGACTCGCGTTGTTCACGCGCACTTTTGGTGTTCTCTAGGTCGGAGGCTTGACGCCGGTATGGCAGTGAATGTTCAGCAATTGGATCGGGTCGTTATTCGCATCGCCGGGGACTCCGGCGACGGCATGCAGCTCACCGGCGACCGGTTCACCTCCGAGACCGCCGCGTTCGGCAACGACCTCTCGACCCAGCCCAACTTCCCCGCCGAGATCCGGGCACCTGCGGG
>JAOPUY010000206.1 GCA_025963265.1 Frankiales bacterium
GCCGTCCAAGGAATGGCTGCAGTCCCAGGCCGACCGGGACCGCTTCGACGACACCACCAAGTGCATCTTGTGCGCGGCCTGCACGACGTCCTGCCCGGTGTTCTGGACCGACGGCTCGTACTTCGGCCCAGCGGCGATCGTCAACGCGCACCGCTTCATCTTCGATTCGCGCGACCAGGCGGCCGAGGAGCGGTTGGAGATCCTCAACGACCGCGAGGGCGTGTGGCGCTGCCGCACCACCTTCAACTGCACCGAGGCCTGCCCGCGCGGCATCCAGATCACCAAGGCCATCGCCGAGGTCAAGCAGGCGCTGCTCTTCCGCCGCGTCTGAGGTCAGGCGGCCGGGGGGACCGCTGGGGTGACGACCACGACCAGGTCGCCATAGGGGAATTTGCCTTTGCCGATATGGCCGATCGTGTTGAACACCCGGGTGATCGCCACCATCGCACCGTACTTGGCGCGAACTTGCCGCTGCACGGCCTCGAAGTCGGGGCCCGACTCGACGACGGTGGCCGTGCCCGCCTCGGCCACCGTGCCGTCGGTGACTTTGCCGCGGTTGTTGCAGGGCTGCGCCAGCACCCGCGGGTCTCGGCGCAGCCGTTTCGCCTTGCCCGAGGCCGAAGAGGTCCAGAAGCCATAGCGCCCGTCGGGCAGCGGCACCACCCACGTCGGCGTCGCGACTGCCTCACCGGATTTGCGGTACGTGCTGACTGCGATCGTCTTCTCGTCCCAGATGTTTCGGTCCGGCACTGTCATGGCGAGGCTCCTTCGGCGGTCCGCGGAATGCTCCGATGCTAACCGCCCGCCGGCCGGTGTGGAGGTGCTTTCGGAGCCGGTTTTTCGGCATCGGGTTGGATGGGGCTATGTCTCCCGCCCCTTCAGGCCTGCCGCTCACCCGGGTCCGCGGGGCCCGAGACCTGCCGCTGGACCAGGCGCGCTGGCCCGGCACCTTGGCCGCCGTCGCCCAACTGCTGACCGAGGGCCTCGACCTCGGACCGCTGACCGTCCTGGTCGGTGAGAACGGCTCCGGAAAGTCGACTCTGGTCGAAGCGATCGCCCTGGCGTACGGGATGTCGCCTGAGGGCGGCTCCACCGGCGCCCGCAGCCGCACCCGCGAGACCGAGTCCGAGCTCTGGAAGCACGTGGCCCTCGAACGGGGCATCGGCGGATCGCACTGGGGCTTCTTCATGCGCGCCGAGACCATGCACGGCTTCTACAGCTACCTCGAACAGAACCCGAACCCCCGCAGTCGCGACCCCGTCTTTCACGAGATGTCGCACGGCGAGTCGTTCCTGGGGATCCTCAACCGGCGCTTCAGCGGGCCGGGTCTGTACCTGCTCGACGAGCCGGAATCCGCGCTCTCCTTCACCGGCTGCCTCTCGCTCGTCGGCCTGCTCACCGACCTCGCGGCCAGCGGCAACGCCCAGGCCATCATCGCCACGCACTCGCCGCTGATCGCCGCGACCCCGGGGGCGCGGGTCTACGAGGTCGGCGACTGGGGGCTGCGGGAATGCCCGTGGGCCGAGCTAGGCCTCACCCAGGATTGGCGTTCGTTCCTGCAAGATCCCGATCGCTACCTTCGCCATTTGCGGTGACCAGCCGGGCCCGTCGCAACGCCAGCAGGCCGCGGACCCCGAGGACGCCCATGATGGTGCCGAGGACGAGCGAGACCACCACCAGCACCAGGTGCACGAGGAAGAAGCCGGTCGGCCCGTCGTCCCAGGATCGGTCGTCCTTCCAGATGTTGGCCAGGAAGGTCGGCCAGATCCACCAGGACCAGACGCCGAACGCGACGAGGAACACCGAGACACGCTTGGACATGATCACGTCATCCAGTATCGCCCCCCGCTAGCCTGACAGCGTGCCGCCGATAGCAAAGCTTGCTGTGACAGCCGCGGCGGCTCTGACGCTCGTGCTGAGCGCGGCGGTTCCGGCCGTCGGGGTGCCCTCGCCCACCGCGCCCAACCCGCATCCCCCGCTCGGCGGCCGCGCCCCAGACGGGTCGGTGCCCGGTGGTGCTCGGCTGGCCGGCCGCGGCCTCATCCAACCCGCCGGATCCCCGAAGCTGCCCAAGGACCTGACCGCGAAGAGCTGGATCCTGTTCGACCTGGATTCCGGCGCGGTGCTTGCCGCCCGCGACCCGCACGGGGAGTACCAGCCCGCCAGCATCCTCAAGACGTTGACCGCGGTGACGCTGCTGCCCAAGCTGCCCGGCTCCAGAGTGGTCACCGTGTCCAAGGCGGCGGCCGGCGCCGAGGGGTCCGCGGTCGGGCTGTTGGCTGGCGCCCGATACACCGTCGACCAGCTGTTCTCGGCGCTGCTGCTCATCTCGGCTAACGACGCCGCGATGGCGCTGGCCGAGGCCAACGGCGGCACGGCCAAGACGGTGGCCGAGATGAACGACACCGCGCATCGCCTCGGGGCCTACGACACGGTCGTGCAGACGCCGTCTGGACTCGACGGCTTCAAGCAGCTGACCTCGGCCTACGACATGGCGCTATTCCTGCGGGCGGCGATCGCGCAGCCGCGCTTCGTGAAGTACGACGAGCAGCCCAGCGCGAGCTTCCCGCCGAAAAAGAGCAGCCAGGGTCACGTCGGCGGGTACGAGTTCGACAACCAGTCCGAGGATTTCCTCGACGCGCTGCCCGGGGCGATCGTGGCCAAGACCGGCTACACCGACGCCGCCCTGCACACCTACGTGGCCGCCGCCCAACAGCACGGACGGCGCCTCGGGGTGGTCTTCCTGCGCAATCAACGGGTGCCGCTGGATCAGTACCAACAAGCGATCGCCCTATTTCAATGGGGATTCCGGCTGCCCACGACGCTCACCCCGGTCGGCCGGCTGACCGGCGCCGTCCCCGCGCCGACCGCCACCGCGTCCTCGACCGCCCAACCGTCGACCGCGCAACGGTCGGTGGCGGCCGCGGTTCCGTCGCTGGCCGCGGCCCGAGCCCGGTCCGGGCAACGGAGGAGCTGGCTGGCCGCCGGTGGGATCAGCGCTGTGATCGTGCTCGGCGGTGCCGTCGTTGGACTGCGGCTACGGAAGCTCCGCCGACTGCGGCGCCGGCGCTGATCAATCCCGCGGCCAGTCCGATCGGCGAAACGGGCCGGACGCCGACCCGCGGCCGCTCAGCCGGCGGCGCCGGCTCGGGCGGGACCTCCTCCATCAGCAATTCCGGTTGGGAGGCGGGACTTGCGGTGGCCGACCAGGCGACGCAGAACAACATGAACCGCGAAACGAGGTCGATCCAGACCAGCACGCCGACGATCGGCGCGATGGCGGCCAACGCCGGCGACTTGATGACCCGAGCGATGTAGTAGGTCCCGACGACCTTGAGGATCTCGAAGCCGACGGCGGCCAGCAAGGTCGTCCGGATGGCGTTCTGCCGAGTGATGTGGACGGCGGGCAGCCGAATGAGCATCCACCCGAACACGATCATGCTGCCCGCGATGCCGAGCAGGATCCCGAGCACCGCTGTCGCCGTGCCCGCGCCGGTCACCCCATCGAGGTGGGTCCACCGCAGCAGCAAGCTGCCGGCGGCCGTTCCGAAGGCCGTGAGGCCGAGCGAGACGACGATGCCGACGCCCAGCCCGATCAGCACCAGAGCGTCGGACAGCTTGGCCTTCAGGAAATTCTGCTTGACTTCCAGCAAGCCCCACACGGTGTCGATCGCCTTCCGCAGGTTGGCGATCCAGCCTAGGCCGGTGAGCAGCAGCCCGACGATGGCGACGAGGCCCACGCTGGCCCGGTTGGCGATGGCCGACTTGACCGCGTTGACCAGGGTCGTCCCGAACTCACCGGGGACGTTCTTGAGGATCGTGTCGTACAGCTCGTTGGTCAGGTGCGGTTGGGAGGCGAGCACGAAACCACCGATCGAGGCGCCCAGCAGGATGAGCGGGAAGATCGCCAGGAAGCTGAAATAGGTGATGGCCGCGGCTAGGTGATCGCCGTGATTGTCCTTGTAGTGCTGGTAGCCGCGGACGAGATGGGCCACGCCCGGGCGGCGCTCCTTCAGGGCCAGCCACTCGTCGCCGGCCCGCGCGCCGAGCCTCTTGGCCCTGCTCACCAACCCGGCGGAGGCCACGGATCAGCTCCCGGAGAGCAGGAAGTCGCGCCGCGGATACCAGGTGCCGTCCTCGTCCTGGGAGTACATCACAAATCGGTCGACCTGGAATTGCGCCACGAAATCGCTGAGCGAGTCAAAGGCCAGATCCAACGCCTCGTCGGAGATGTCGTGGGCGACCGTGACGTGGGGGTGGTAGGGGAAGTCGACCTCGCGGCAGATCGGGTCCTTGCGCACCGCCCGCTCGAGCAACTCGCACTCGGCGATGCCCGCCGAGACCTGGACGAAGACCACCTGGGAGATCGGCCGAAACGTGCCGGTGCCCAGCAGCCGCATGACGAATGGTCCGACTTGCCCGGCCGCCCATTCCAGGTGCTTCTCGACCGCCTCGATCTCGGATTCGGCGAACGCGGTCGGGGGCAGCAGCGTCACGTGGGTGGGGATCCGATTGGCCTCCGGATCGCCCACTCGTCGGCGCCATTGAGCCAACACGGTCGCGTGCGGCTCGGGGATCGCGATGGCGACCCCGACGGTGAGAGCACCCATCTCAGCCGGCCGTCGGCGCGCTGGCGGGAGCGAGGAAGCCCACGTTGGAGTACGCCGCCCGGACGGTCTCGGCCGCGACCGTTCGGGCCTTGGCCGCGCCGAGGGCCAGGATGCGGTCGAGCTCGGCCGGATCCTCCAGCAGCTCCCGGGTCCGCCGAGCGAACGGCTCGGCGAAGGCGATCACCGAGTCGGCCACGGCCGACTTCAGCGCTCCGTAGCCGCCGCCGGCGAACTCGGCCTCGACTTTCTCGGTCGTGGAGTTGGTGAAGGCCGCGTGGATCGTCATCAGGTTGGACAGCCCCGGCTTGGCCTGCAGGTCGTAGCGCACCTCGCCGTCGGCGTCGGTCACGGCCCGCTTGATCTTCTTCGAGATCGTGCTCGCGTCGTCGGAGAGGTACACCGTGCCGGCGTCGCCGCGCGATTTGGACATCTTCGCCGACGGATCCTGCAGATCGAGGATCTTGGCCGCTTCCTTGGGAATGTAGGGCTCGGGCACCACGAACGTGTCGCCGTAGCGCTGGTTGAAGCGCTGGGCGAGGTTGCGGGTCAGCTCCAAGTGCTGGCGCTGGTCTTCCCCGACCGGCACGAAGTTGGTCTGGTACAGCAGGATGTCGGCCGCCATCAGGATCGGGTAGGTGAACAGGCCCACCCCCTGGCGCTCCACTCCAGACTTGGCCGATTTGTCCTTGAACTGGGTCATCCGGCTGGCCTCGCCGAAGCCGGTGATGCACTCGAGCACCCAGGACAGCTGCGGATGCTCGGCCAGGTGCGACTGGACGAACAGGCTGCACTGCTGCGGGTCCAGCCCGGCCGCGAGCAACTGAGCCACCACGATCCGGGTTCGCTGGCGCAGCTCCTCGGGCGCGGGCGGCTCGACGGTGATCGCGTGCAGATCGACCACGCAGTAGAAGGCGTCGAAACCGTCCTGCATGCTCACCCAGTTGCGGACGGCGCCCAGGTAATTGCCCAGCTGCATCGACTCGCCGGAGGGTTGGATACCTGACAGCACGCGGGGTTTCGTCGTCACGACCTGCATCTTTCCATTGATTGCGTGGCTCTACTTGATGATTGCGCAGCTCTACTTGAGCGAGCCTATGGACTCGTCCGTCTCATCGGCAATTCGGTTGGACTGATCGCCGGGCAACGGCTCGACCCGGATCCGCGCGGTGCGGCGGCCGTCCACTTCCAAAACCTCGATCACATGGTGGTCGAACTCCACCCGGTCACCGACCTGCGGCAGCCGCCCCAGCCGGGCCATCACGAATCCGCCCGCCGTCTCATAGGGCCCGTCCGGCAGCTCGAGGTTGGTGAACTCGGCGAACTCGTCCAGGTTCAGGCGGCCGTCGAGCTCGACCACGCCGCCGGTGAGCCGTCGGGTGGCCTCGCCGTCCTCGTCGTACTCATCCCGGATGTCGCCGATCACCTCCTCGATGAGGTCCTCGAGGGTGACGATGCCGTCGGTGCCGCCGTACTCATCGACGACGATCGCCATCTGATGCCCCTCGCGGCGCATCTCGCTGAGGGCGGCGAGCACGTTCTTCGATCCCGGCAGCACTTTGATGTCGCGGACCAGATCGGCGACCACGGCCGAGCGGTTGGGTGAGGGGCTGATTCCGGGGGCGCCGAGGATCAGGTCCCGGATGTGGACGAAACCCAGCACATCGTCGTTGCTCTGGCCGATGACCGGATAGCGCGAGTGGGGCTCGTCCGAGGCCAGTTTGATCGCGCGGCTGATCGTCATGCTGCCCTCGAGGAAGGTGACCTCGGTGCGCGAGATCATGACGTGGCTGACCGAGCGCTCGCTCGCCGCGAAAACGTCGTCGATCAATCGGCGCTCGTCGCTGCTCAGCGACTCGTGGGCCGCCACCAGGCCGCGCAGCTCTTCCTCGCTGATCATGTCGCGACCGGCGTTCGGGTCGCCGCCAAGGATCCGGACCACCCCGTCGGTCGATTTGGAGAGCAGCCAGATCACCGGGCGCAGCACCGTCGCCATCCGCTCCAGGGACGGCCCGAAGAAGGTCGCCGCCGCCTCGGGCCGCTGCAGGGCCAGCCGCTTGGGGACCAGCTCGCCCAACACGAGCGTCACCAGCGAGATCAGCAGCGTCACCCCGACGATGCCGAGCACACTGGACGGGGTCTTGCCGAGACCGTGTGAGATCAAGGCCTTCTTGGCCGCCTCGGACAGGGTCACCGCGCCGAACGCGGAGGACAGCAGCGCCGTCGAGGTGACGCCGATCTGGACCGCAGCCAGGAAGCGGTTCGGGTCTTCGACCAGCCGCGCGACCGCGGCGCCGCGTCGACCGGACTCGGCGAGTTGCTTGGCTTGCCCCTCGCGCAGCGACACCAACGCTATCTCGGCGGCGACGAACAGCCCCTCGATCAGGATCAAGGCCAGCACGATGAGAACGTTGAGGACGGTGCCGTTCATGGCGAATCCGTTCCCCTCCTGAGTCAGTCCGTTGCCGGTATGCCTCGAGTGTAAGGTCGAGGACTCGGCCCGACCGCCAAAATGCTGCAAACGAGCCACATCGACCACTACCAAAGACGGGTTCCACGGATGCGCGTGATGGTCACCGGCGGAGCCGGCTACATAGGCAGCGTGGTGTCGGCGACGTTGCTCGCGGCCGGGCACGAGGTCACCGTGCTGGACGATCTGTCGACCGGTCACCGGGACGCGGTCCCCGCGGCGGCCCATTTCGCTCCGACCTCGATCACCCGGGCCGAACCGGTGCTGCGGGACAACGGGATCGAGGCGGTCGTGCACTGCGCGGCGAAGTCCCTGGTCGCTGAGTCGGTGCAGTCGCCGCAACTGTATTGGGACAACAACGTCGGCGGTTCGCTCGCCTTGCTGGAGGCCATGCGCGCAGCCGGCGTCCGGCGGATCGTGTTCTCCTCCACCGCCGCCGTCTACGGCCAGGCGGCCGAGGTCCCCATCCTGGAGTCCGCCGCCGCGGCTCCGAGCAACCCCTACGGCGCCAGCAAGCTCGCGGTGGACCACATGCTGACCAGCTATGCCGTCGCCTACGGGTTCAGCGCGGTGAGCCTGCGGTACTTCAACGTGGCCGGCGCCCTCTTGTCGCCCGACGTGCAGCTGGGCGAGCGGCATGCCACCGAGACCCACCTGATCCCGATCGCCCTTCAGGTCGTGGCCGGCGAGCGACCCGAGCTGGCGATCTACTGGACGGCCTACCCGACGCCGGACGGCACCTGTGTCCGCGACTACATCCATGTGCGCGACCTGGCCGAGGCCCACCTGCGCGCGCTCGATTGGACGGGGACGGCCGGCGCGGAGCATTTGGTCTGCAACCTGGGCTCGGGGCAGGGCAACTCGGTCCGCGAGGTCCTCGACGCGGTGCAGGCTGTGACCGGGACGGCGCCAGCCGTTCGGGAGGCCCCGAACCGGGCCGGCGACCCGGCGGTGCTGATCGCGTCCAACACCCGAGCCCGCGCGGTGCTGGGCTGGAGCCCGACCCGCAGCCTGAACGAGATGGTGGGCGACGCCTGGCGGTTCAGCCGGGCCTAGTCGTTCCACCCGGCCACGTCGTTCCACCGGGCCGCCCGAGAACGCGTCCCCGCGGGGACGCTTTTTCGGCCGGGCGGACGGACGATCCTGACAAGACGGGTGAATTTTCGACGCAATAACCGGGGCCGGCTACCACTTGTCGTGCACGAGCGGCCGAATCAGCTCCTCGTACAACTGGCTGATCTCGGCCCGGGTCTGCTCCGACAGCGGCGGCGCGGAAGCGGCGGCGGCATTGGCCTGCGCCTGACCGACCGAGCTCGCCCCGGGGATCACCGTCGTGACGCCCGGCTGATCGATGATCCAGCGCAGCGCGAGGGCCGACGGCGGCTGGCCCGCGCGCTGGGCGATCTCGCTGAAGCGAGCCGCCGCGTCGACCCCGAGGTCGAAGGGGATGCCGGCGAACGTCTCGCCCACGTCAAAGGCCTCGCCGTGCCGGTTGAACTGCCGGTGATCGGTCGGGGCGAAGGTCGTCGAGTGGCTGAACTTGCCGCTGAGCAGGCCGGAGGCCAAGGGCACCCGGGCGATCACCGCGACGCCGGCGTTCACGGCGGCCGGCAGCACCTGCTCGAGCGGCTTCTGCCGGAACGCGTTCAGGATGATCTGGACGCTGGCCACGCCTTGGCGGCTAATCGCCGTCAACGCCTGCTCGCACGTCTCGACGCTGACCCCGTAGGCGGCGACGCGATCTTCGGCGACCAGGGTGTCTAGCGCGTCGAAGACCTCGTCGGAGAAGAACACCTGAGTCGGCGGGCAATGCAGCTGCACGAGGTCGAGCCGCTCGACGCCGAGGTTGGCTCGAGACCGGTCGGTCCAGGTCCGGAAGTTGGCCAGGACGTAGTTCTCCTCGAGCTGGGCGACCCGACGACCCATCTTGGTGAAGACCGTGAGCGGCCCCTGCGATCGGAATTGCCCGATCAGCGACTCGCTGCGTCCGTCGCCGTAGACGTCGGCGGTGTCGAACAGGCTCACCCCGGAGGCGGTCGAGGCGCTCATGATCTCGGTGGCGGTGGCGGGGTCGACATCGCCCCAGTCACCGCCCAACTGCCAGGTTCCCAGCCCGACCACGGACACGTCGTAGGGCAATCGGGCGGCAGTGCGCGATGGCATGGTCACCCGCCCATCCTCCACTCCGCGAGCCAGAACGGTTCTGTCGGCGCCCACTTGTAGGTTTTACTCATGCGGTTTCTGCACACCTCCGACTGGCACCTAGGGCGCACGTTGCACAACGTCGACCTCTTGGGCGCCCAGCGGGCTGTGCTGCGCCAGATCGTCGACCTGACGGCCGAGCCGCCGGACGGAATCGCGGTCGACGCCGTCGTGATCGCCGGCGACGTCTACGACCGGGCGGTGCCACCGGTCGAGGCGGTGACGCTGTTCGACGAGACGCTGGCCGCGCTCAGCCAGCTGACGACGGTCATCGTGACTTCGGGCAATCACGACTCAGCCGTCCGGCTCGGCTTCGGCTCCGCCTTGTTCACCGATCGGCTGCACATCCGGGCCGAGCTCAGCTCCATCGGCTCCCCGGTGCTCGTGGCCGGCGTCGCGTTCTACCCCATCCCCTACCTCGACCCCGATGTCGCCCGGGTCAGCCTCGCGGCGGTCGACGGCGAGCCGCTCGAGCGCTCCCACCAAGCCGTGATGGCGGCCGCGGTCAACCGCATCCGCGACGATCTGGCCACTCGGCCGGCCGGCACCCGCGCCGTCGCCGTCGCCCACGCGTTCGTCGTCGGCGGCGCGGCCAGCGAGAGCGAGCGCTCCATCGTCGTTGGCGGTGTCGATCACATCGCGGCCGGCACGTTTGCGGGCCTGGACTACGTCGCGTTGGGTCACCTGCACGGCGCGCAACGCGCCACCGGCGATCCGGAAACCACTTTGCGCTACAGCGGCTCGCCCCTGCGATACTCCTTCTCCGAGCGGCAGCAGGCCAAGTCCGTGACCCTGGTCGACGTGCCCACGGTCGGTCCGGTCTCGACGACGACGGTCGCGCTGCGGCAGCCGCGGGAGATGGCCGACCTGACGGGGTCGCTGCAGGACTTGACGACGCAGCCGCGCTTCGAGGCCCACGTTGAAGACTGGGTCCGGGTGACGGTCACTGACCGCGCGCGCCCCGAGCAGATGTTTGATCGGATCAAATCGCGCTTTCCCCATGCGCTTCAGGTGTTTCACGCCCCCGAGGGCGCCGGTGGGGTCGAGCGGAACTCGGTTGAGCGGGTAGAGCTGAGCGGCCGCGAGCTCGGAGCCGACTTCATCGCCTACGTGACCCGGGTGCCGGCCGACGAGACCGAGCTCGACCTGTTCGAAAGCGCCTACGCCCTCGCCGCGGAGCGCTCCGGATGAGGCTTCACCGGCTGCGGCTCACGGCCATCGGGCCGTTTCGAGATCAAGTCGAGCTCGACTTCTCCCGGCTCGGCTCGAGCGGCTTGTTCCTGCTGGAAGGCCCGACCGGATCAGGCAAAACCACGATCATCGACGCCATCTCCTTCGCCCTGTACGGGCGGGTGGCCCAGGTCTCGGCGACCGGCGAGCGGCTGCGCTCCCACCACGCCGATCCTCGCACCGAGCCGGTGGTGGAGCTGGTCTTCGAGACCCAGAACGGCATCTTTCGGATCCGGCGCACGCCGACGCATGACCGGCCCAAACGCGGGGGCGCGGGCACGACGAAGGTGCAGGGCTCAATCAAGCTCTGGCGGGTCACCTCGCCCGACGACCTTGACGCCGGCGAGCCGATCTCGACTCGGGTGGCCGAGGCCGACGATGAAATCCTGCGGGCGGTCGGGCTCAATCACGCCCAGTTCGTGCAGACGATGGTCCTGCCGCAAGGCGAGTTCGCCAATTTCCTCCGATCCAAGACCGATGACAAGCGGGCTTTGCTGCAAAAGCTTTTCGGGACCGAGCTGGTGGCCGCGCTCCAGCAGGAGTTGATCGATGGCCGACGCCGGGCCGAGCTGCGTCGGGCCGAGACGGCGGCCGAGATCGGCCGGGCCGCCCATGCCTTCGCCCACATCGCCCGACTGGAGGCCGAGGCGGCGGCCGCACTGGATTCCGCGGCGAC